>JAAFHB010000498.1 GCA_010906965.1 Mariniphaga sp.
GGCGCTCATGCAAGAACTTTCGAAAATCAGTTGCCGGATTACAGATTGCAAAATGCACTTGCAAAATGAGTGACATGGAACAATTTGCTTACGAGTACGAAGGAGTCCTTTATGTAACCTTTGAAGTTGCAAAAATGAAGAGCCCGGATAACTTCGGAAGAGATTTCACGCTTTATGTCACAAAAAAAGAAGAAACTGAGGAAGAACCAACTTCAAAAAAAGCCGGTAAAAGACGCTCTACAAAGCAAAAACAGGAAATGGAACCTGCCGACAAAGAAGGAGATGATCTTCCTTTCTAAAAATTTAAAAGCCTTTACCAAAAGGCTTTTTTTTAGTCGCTTTCATTGCTTTGCAACACAGGGAAGCGGCATAAGATTTATGAATAAATCAATTATTGCTGAAATAATTGACACCTAATTTAGTTTTCTTATTATATTTAAATATGAATATTATCTGATTTGTAAGCAGTTTATCTTTGCTTCAATCTTTCTTTTAGTTTTTTCATATCCTCGCCAACTTTTTTCTCGATCACCTTTGCGTAAATCTGGGTTGTCGAAATTTTGGAGTGACCGAGCATTTTACTTACCGATTCAATAGGAACTCCATTGGTCAAAGTAACTGTTGTAGCGAAGGTATGCCGAGCCAAATGGAAAGTCATGTTTTTACTAATTTCGCAAATATCTGCAATCTCCTTTAAATAACTGTTTAGTTTTTGATTTGAGATATTTGGGAAAAGACTATTTTTCACGATTGATCTTGGATCATTTTTATATTTATTGATTATTTCTAATGCGACTGGAAGAATCGGAATCCGGACAGGATTGTCTGTTTTTTCCCTTTTGGTAATCAACCAGTACTCTTTGTCCTCGCCAACCTGAACATGCTCGGGAGATAGCTGAACGACATCAATATAGGATAATCCGGTGTAACAACTAAACACAAAAAGATCTTTGACATACTGAAGTCGGGAGATCGAAAATGTCTTTTCTTCAATTCGTTTAAGTTCATCACTTGTTAAAAATCCTCTCTCGAATCTTGTAAATCGCTGTTTGAAAGCGATAAAAGGATCTTTTTCAAGCCACTCATAGCGAATGGCCATTTTTATCATCTTCTTTAACCGCTCAATATGTTTCATTACGGTATTGTTCTCCATTGGCCGTTGATGGTCGACAGGGGAGTGCTGCCTTAAAAAATATTCGAACTCAGCAAGAAACTTATAATTTAGACTTGCAAGATGGATATCGGAAGTTCTGTATTTCTCTTTCAGAAACATTTCAATATACTTCTGCGTCGTGAAATAATTCTTTAAGGTTCCCCAACTTAAAGTTTCCTTGCTGTTTAAGTTATGGTATTCGATTAACTTACACAATGTCATATCGGATACTTCATGTCCAAGGAACTTATTCTTTATTGCTTCTGGGGTGGGCACGTGCTTATTTAAAATGAGTTCCTGATAGTTTTGAACCATCATTTTCCTAACCTGCTCCAGGTAGGAGTTCAATTGTTTATTTTCAATCAGATTTGATTTTGCCATCCCTTTACCGGAGTTCCAGTTTCCCAAAGCAATTTTACTTTTCACCGAGACTTCACAACGTTTTGAGTCAACTGTAATACGGGCATAAATAGGAGCTATACCATTAATAATCTTGTTCATACGAAGAACAAAATGAATTCCGAATGTAGTTTTATTCATATCAATCTATGTTAAATTAACAATAATGCCAAAAGGTTCACAAGTGAAATCACAATTTTACCTTAAACCAGACCAAAACAGGTCAAATCGAACCATTTAAAATGTGTGTATAAGTCTAAAATGCAGATATATACAGCAACACTCGTGAACCAAATTTAAAAATTAAATTAGGTCACCGTTTAG
>JAAFHB010000499.1 GCA_010906965.1 Mariniphaga sp.
ATTGGTTTTTCTTTGGGTGCGGTGGCGCATGAAAATGAAATTACTGCAATCAGAATAATTAAAATTTGTTTCATATCGTTTTTATTATTATTTCTTCAATTGTAACACACAGGCATCGTTAGCTTTGAGCGATACCGACAATTTCACAGGAAGGTTGCCATACAGCGCTTTTTCAACTTTCCAGCCGCTATTAATGGTTAAGGCCACCTCTTTTTCTTCAGGACTGTAATTCACCAGCACAATCACTTTTTCAGTAGCCGACAAATCGTGTTCAGTAATTCCCACAAACGGATCGTTTTTGGTGACTGCCCGGTTTTTGGCAACAATATCGGCACTGATGGTCTGGTAGATTTTCCAACATTCAGCAGGATTTTCGGTAAACGCACCGGGTTTGCGGGTAAGGTTCATCTCCATCGGCAAACCAAGGAAATAGATTTTGCCTTTGCCGTAGTTGTTTACCGTAAAAATGGGGTTTCCGTCGGTCTCGTGCGCCAAAACAGCAGCTCCTTTAGAAACTATGTTCAACTTCCGGTTGGCTGCCATCGAGAATGGCTTTATTTTTCCATCGTTCGAAATAAAATTGACGGATTCGTTGCGATTTTGACTGGTAACAACTTCAATTCCTGCCGGTTCAATAAAATGAGAAAGAAAGCCCTGATCGTACGAAACATACAATGTTGCACCTTCTTTTACTTTATCGAGGATGCCCAGCCAGTCTTTGCGGTTGATTAAGGTTAAGCCTTTGATTGATGGCAAGATATAAAGTGCTGCATCTTTAATAGGTTGGTTTGCGTGTTGAAACTCGATGTCGAACCCAGCTTGTTTGGCCAGAATAAACGACGAATAAGCCACGCCCCACTGATCCTGACCATCGGTTAGGATGCAAACTGCTTCTTTTTTCCGCTGCGGAAGTGCGTCGAAAGGAAGTCCGTCTAAAAATTTTCTGAACTGAGTCAATTCATTCACAACCGGTTTCGGGGAACGATCATTCCTGAAGAGTCCCAAATCACGCTCAACCGCATACCATTCATAAGGAGTGAAGGGTAATAGGTTTTGGTCGTAAGCACACCACCAAAGCAGTCCTTGGGTGTCGTGTGCCCAATTATTGAATAAAATAGAACGCAAGAATCCGGTTTTCGTTTGTTCGTTGGCTTCCATTGGGCCCATGATTCCGGTTTCTTCAACCAGACAAGGTTTGCCGCCAATATCGCTATACATGCGTGTTTCGGCAGCCGAGTGCATGATGGTACGAATGGTATTGGCCGGATCCTGATTGGTATAAGGTGTCCAGAACGGATACGGATGAGTGGTCAGTAAGTCGTTCAGTTCGGCCTGATCCTGTATTTTCCATTTGGCATCGCTGCCCGATGAAAGACTGTGCATTCCCGAAACTACCGGACGAGTCTGATCTTCGGCGCGAATAGCATTGGTCAGCGAGGCCGTCCAAACATAAGCCACCTGCGAACTTTCCACATTTTCCATCACATTGCATTCGTTGCCCAAATCCCAGGCAAGAACAGCCGGATGGTCTTTAAATTCCTGAACCATAGTGCGGACCAGTTTCACCTGCCACATGATGGAAGTGGGATCTGACAATATTTTACGCCCTTCCAAAGCCGGTGGAATAAACAACTGACCGCTCATCCAGCCGGTTACCAAACCAACAATCAGTTTGATGTTGTGCTTTTGGGCCATATCGGCCAATTGCCTGAATTTCGCCAAAGCTTCAACACTCACCCCATTTTTGCCCGGGCCTGTTCCCGGAAGCGGACCATCTTTGAAACGGATTTCTTTCAACACTCCTTCACCACTGTAAAATTGATGAATGGGCTGAAAATCGGGCCAGATGGGAAATACACGAATTA
>JAAFHB010000500.1 GCA_010906965.1 Mariniphaga sp.
TGATCCGGAAGTAGAAAATGGACGGATCAGGGCGATTTCGCTCAACGGTTTTTTTACGGCAAGGACAACTAAAGTCGAAATTTTTTCGCGGTCGGCCAGAGGGATGATCAGTTTCAAATATTTCTTATCCTGAATGAACCGGACTTGCTTGCCGCTATTCAGATTTGCCTTTTGAATTTTGGCCGGAATAGCGGGTAAAGTCAAGGTATCGCCTTTTAATTCAATAATATTCAGGTACATCGTTTTCCCGTTGAATGTGCATAAATAGTCATTGGTTGGGGTGTACGGACCGCCTTTAGTGTTGTAAACCGATTGACCGTGTATTTTCAGCCAATCGCCCAATTCCATCAATCGTTCCTGAAAGTCTGATGGAATCTGCCCCAGACTATCGGGACCAACATTCAGCAACAGATTGCCATTTCCACCCACGCAGCGAAGCAATGTTGTGGCAGCTTCACTGATTGGGCGCGGTGTATCTTTAGGGCGCCAGGCCCATTGATGCCCCAGATTTGTGCAGGTTTCCCACGGAATAGCTCCGTAGCCGGCTACAAAACCTTCGGGAGTGGCATAGTCGCCGTACGGGCCGATATAGGCATGCGATTCGTCGGTATGAAAAACATCCAGCCGGTTGTTTACAATGATTCCGGGCTGTAGCTTTTTGGCCAGTTCATAGATTTCCTTAGGCTTGACCGGACTTGGCGAACCTTCATAATCAATCCAAAGTATGCCTATTTTCCCATAATTAGTCAGCAATTCACGGACTTGCTCCAGCACCCGTTTGGCAAACACATCGTTGGTTTTCGGGTTACGGCAATCGGGGTCCTTCCAGTCGGCCGGCGAGAAATACCAGCAAATGGGCATTCCTGCTTTGTGCGCAGCTTCGGCCAATTCCTTGCATACATCACGTCCAAAAGGGGTTTTCATGATGTTGTAGCTGGTTGTTTTGGTATTCCACTCACAAAAACCATCGTGGTGTTTGGCTGTAAAAACCATGTACTTCATGCCTGATTTTTGTGCCAGTGCGACCCATTCGTCAGGATTAAATTTTACCGGATTAAATCCTTTGTATAATGAATCGTATCTGGCTTTACCATACTTTTCGCGCGACCAGCTGATTTCGCCGCCAAAGCGGGTAACCGGCCCCCAGTGAATAAACATCCCAAAACGGGCTTCCTGCCACCATTTAATATCAGCAGTGGATTTTTGTCCCTGCCCAAATCCTTCCACAAACAAAAGGATGATCAATAAACTAACAAGTGAAAATTTCAACTTCATTGGAGTTAGATTTTGGCATTATTGAAATCTCTTACGGCATCGTACATGGCCACAATATTTTGAGGCGGAACGTCGGGCAAAATATTGTGCACCGTATTGAAAACAAAACCACCGCCTTTTGAAAAGATTTCGAGCCGTTCGAAAACCTGATCGCGAATCTTTTGTGGAGTTCCTACATTGAGAGTTCCAACCGTTTCAATTCCACCGCCCCAGAAGGTGCAATCCTTACCAAACTCTTTCTTCAGAAAATCAGGTTCCATTTTCCATGAATTGGTCTGAACCGGGTTGAATATCTCGATTCCGGCCTCAATCAGATCGGGCATCAGCAGCGAAATGGAGCCGCAGGAATGAATATAAGTGTGCATTTTACTGTGTGTTTTCACATAATCGCACAGTATTTTATGACGTGGTTTAAAGAGCGTGCGGTAAGTTTCGACATCCATAAACGGACCCGAACTCATCCCCAAATCATCGCCAAAACGGATGATATCGACAATATCGCCAACGGCTTTGCATACCTTTTCGAGTGTTGCCAGATGCCTGATCATTAACTGATCGAGCATTCTCTCAACATTATCCGG
>JAAFHB010000001.1 GCA_010906965.1 Mariniphaga sp.
CATAGCCTAATTGTCGAACTCAATGGTTTTAAGTTTAAAGATTTATTTCCGGTAAAAAAAATCTCCCATCTGATGCAACAGAGTTGGTACATTAACTCCTTTTATATTAATTGATTTCATTAATTTTTAGCACAAAGAAAATTCCTATATGTGTGAAAGATGTAACCCTTTTTAGTCACGGTGTAATACGACCCAGCAAAACTGGTCTTATTTTTGCATGGTTCTAAGATAAGTAATAAAATATAAATTAAAATTCAAGGATATGAAAGCTTTAAAATTACTCACTTTGGGCTTTATGCTGTTTTTAGCAGGCGCAGTTCAGGCACAAGTTTCAGTTCGTTTTAACATAGGAGTGCAACCACAATGGGCTCCTGTAGGCTACGAAAATACGCGTTATTACTACTTGCCGGATGTGGAGTCTTATTATGACGTTGATAATTCCTTGTTCGTTTACTACGAAGGAAATTCATGGGTGCATCGTAGTTATCTTCCCAGACGATACCGGAATTACGATTTGTACGGCGGTTATAAGGTTGCGATGAGAGATTATCGCGGAAACATGCCATACTATAAACACTGGGAGTATAGAGACCGTTACTCATATGGCAGGAACAGGACCATTCAAAGAACGATTGGCCATCGTCCCGGAAGAGAATATTACAACGATAGAAATGATCGCGAAAGAAACCAGGTTAACAGAGGTCGTTACTATAGAATTGACGGCAATGACGGACGAGGTGATAACAGGTACGACAAACGCGGTTATGAAAGAAATCAAAGATTTGAGCGTGATCACGACAATGGAAAGTATAACAGAAATCGTAACAATGGCTATGATCATCATGATAACAGAAACAAAAACAAGAAAAAAGATCACGATCATTAACTCACATATTGGTGTTAAATAATTGTCGTTTAAAATAAAGAGGCGGCCTCAAAAGTGAAATTTGAGACGGCTTCATTTTTTTTATTGTACCAGGATATCGCAATTCAGCAGAACTTAATTTTTCTGACAACCAATATCATCTAAGATAAGTAATTAGAATAATATAATGCCACATTTCACTAATGTCCACTAAAAGTTAAAAAAAATTCTTTGAAATTGTTGTATGAAATAAAAAGCTGACCACTCATCCAGCCTGTAACCAGACCAACGACCAATTTAATGTTGTACTTCTGCGCCAGATCGGCAAATTGACGAAAATGAGCCAAAGCTTCAACACTCACCCCATCTATTATCTGTACTATAATCAATTCAGAATATAACTTTTTGGCTTGATGGTTTTATCATCAAAGATATATTCAGTATCCCCAAAATTTACCACCACTTTCTTTCCTGAAGAAAAAACCGATTCCTGAACCTTGTGATCGTCGGTTATAAAACTGTGCGAAACCAACTCATCGTAACCAATTTGCTGCAACCAGGGGCAAACTTTTTTATAACTATCGATAAATGTGTTTTTGTATTCTTCCCAACGCTCACGATCCAGATTCCACAACGGAGCATTACCGTAAAGCATGTTGAACAAATCTTTTTTCCACCAGATTTCGGGTGTATGATGGTTGCCGTCTTCCCATCGCCACGAAGTAACCACCGCATCGTGATAAACCAATTCGTACAATGGAACACGGGTATATTCATTAATAGAATATTTCAGATAAGTATCATTGGCCACCCTTGTTCCTACCATCTGTGTCGGACGAGGATTGCTTTTCCAGTCACCGGTATAATAAATGGTACCCTTTTTCTCGATACCTGAACCCCACCAAGTACGTTGCAACGTCATCATGCCATGTACATAGGCAACATGTGCATTTACATATTCGGCTCCCCATTCTCCACCCAGATAAAGCTTGTATTTATCTTCAATGATCTGGTGATTTTTTACCACTGCTTCGGCAAATTGCTGACGCGTTAAGGGATGATCCTTTGAATAACATTCAAATAACCCATTGGCCTGATAAACATCCAGAAAGAATGTTTCGTGCGGAAATTCCTTCAGTTTGGCATCTACTTTCCGGTAAATTTCGGGGCGGATGGCTTCGGGACAAGTGGTATGCCCAAACTGGTTGAAATAGGTTTTGCCATCGCTTTTACGGGCAGCCAACTCGTTAAATTTTCCGGGATAAACAGTATGTGCAAAGCGCATCGGGCCATTCATGTCAATTTTATATGAGGCTGTATCCCTGGTTTTTAAATCAGTAAAAAGCTCATATCCACCAGTTGCGAATCCCAATTCCTTCAATTGATTATCAAAGCCAATTTCAGGATATGGTGTATGATTTGCATCCCAAAGTATAAGCGCCTTTTCGATACCTGACGATTTTAGTTCTTTGGCAAATTCAACTTTACGCGCTTTATCCCAGACATAAATATGTACCCCACCAATCATTTTATCAAGTTCCGGAAACCTTTTTTGCTTTTCTTTTAAACTGATCACCTGATTCTTTCCCCAGATGTATTCCCTGTATTTTTTGCATTGAGCCACATATCCGCCTTTATCGAAAAAATAATAAGTAACTTTTCGCTTATAACCAAATTTTTCCATCGAAGACAACCATATCGGGGAAAAAGTTACCAGTGCGTTTTCGCGTTTTGTCCGTAAAGCAGCATCATAAGGTGTTTCCAGTATAGCCATGTAACCGGTTTCAAATTTTGTATCCACAACCCCCATCCAGGCCATTGAAAGACCGCCGCCGCAAAAATAAGTAACTCCATTTCCAAGCGGATAATTCTGATCATCTACCGAAAGCAACATTCCCTCACCATCTGTTTCGAGTAGGTAGTGGTTTTTATCCGGGGTTTTGAATGCTGCAGGAAAAGCTAATTCTTTCATTGGCATTTTTTCATCAGCTTGAATCATCACTTCTAAATCAGAAGCTTCAGTTAAACGAAATACTGCCTTGAAATCAAAAGCTCCGGAAAGGATTACTGTCAACTCATTGCCTTTTTGATTTACTTTTTTTACTCGTATTTGGTTGTCAAAAGGAGCTTGCTCCCACGCTTTGTTGCAGCGTTTGTCGAAAACTTTTAATAAAGCTGTTTGGTCGTCGAACCGAACTTCCAGATTGGTGTCCGAAAGAATCCAAATATTTGAATATGATATTTTTATCGAAAATAAGAATAGCATAAAAACGAACAATATTTTTTTCATCTGTTTATAATTTGTTTTTTAATTGCCACATGGAACTCGTATATGAGATATTGACAAACGCCGATCTTCGATTCACCTGTGTTTGTGTTTAACGAACATGCTCGTTTCATAGTCTGATGTTTATAATGGCTTATTTATTTAGAATTTCTGAAAACTCCTTTCTCATTTATCCATTCCAGGTTATCCGTTTTATTACCAGATGTTATTTCAGGTATGCCGTATTTATCAAAATCGGCGTAAGCCCAAGCCAGATATCCAGGTGTTTTGTCCATTGTTATTGATGGAGAAAATGGCAAATCAACGTACATGTAATTAGATGAATAATTCCAATATGAGGTTGTTTTATTAACCTCTAAATTGGGCTTAATATGGATAAAGTTACTCATCGGTTTAGACTTGGTCCAACTTTGAGCATAACAAAATGTTATGCTCAAAACCAAAATAAGGAACGAATACATGAATTCCATTAAAAATAAGCAATCGTATGAATAATGGGGGATGGGTAGTTGCCCAATCACGAACACCAATTTTTTTTAATCCCGTTCGTAAAGTCCGATTTTGATAACTACCAAAACACTTGAACGATTGCGGGAAAGGGGATATGAAGCTTTGCTAACATATTCCGGGAAAATTGCTCCATCCCGATGCATCAGGAAATCGCTGTATACGAAAACCTTACGTACAGTGATGTGAAAGCCTCTCCCCGTCAGCTTTCGCTGATGAGGCGGACTATTCGATTATATGCTGACTTATTCTTACTGCATTACAAAAGACACTGAATTAGTAGGGGCTGTATTCAAATTAGGGAATACCTTTCTTCCTAAATTTAAATCGTCATACTCATTACTCCAGAATGAATCACCATAAACTTTCACATAAATTGTTTGTCCGGATAAAAATCCTGCTTTAGATAAATTGGCAGATGTAAGGGTTACTTCCTTGGGATTTATTTGAGAAACTAATCCGGGTGAAAAATATGTATAATTTTCAGCACTTACATTTGTTGAGGTTGATAGGAAATACCGAATGTATCTGGTACTTCCATTACTTCCGGCAGGATTTGTTGTAATTGACACGACAACATCTTTTCCGATTAGACTTACAATTAAGTTTGTTACTTGTGTTGATGAACTCTGACCCAATGAAGGTGCGTTGATTATAATGGCAGTAGATCCATTGTTGCTATGTTCTAAACCAAATTTTTTAAATGTACCAAACCCAGATTTCTCATAAGTAAGTGTATAAGTGCCAAATGGCACATCGATAAGTGTAAATCGCCCATCAACATCTGTAGTAGCTGAAATAACAGATGTGATTCCCACGACCTTCACAGTCATCGCTGATTTATCTATTTGTATTTTGCCTTCATCATATAAATTAACAGTGCCAATGATGTTAGCTTTTGTAATTGGTGGTGAAGTTGAATCTTTGTCCTTACCACATGACGTAATTACTATTATTAACAGTAAAACAACAGTCAAATAATTTAATTTCATACTATTCAATTTTTAAGTTAATTTCTTCATTTGTTTGCATATAGCGACCAAGGCTAAGCACTGGCGGGTACTTTTGAAAATATTCCGTTCCGGCCAGCAGAATTTTTCTATAAATGTACAATCTCACTCTTCGCAATCATGCGCCCGATAGCGTTTAGCCATGGTGTGAATGTCGCAATTTAGGGAAAATAGTTTGGATTTAGTTGTAAAATCCACGCTATTTTCCAATATAGTACATAAATGGAACTGCCTCACCGATTTTAAAGTCCTTCTGCATTTGGGCAAGACTCTCAGCTCCAGAACACATAATGGTAACTTTACCTACCGTGATATTACTTACTTTACCATTGTATTTCTTCAAAATAGCTTGAAGCGATGCTACCAATTGCGGTCCCATAGTTGCTTTTACCTCGATTACATCTTTATGAGTTCCATCAGGTACTAATGATTTAATTGATTCACCGTTGCTGACTCGCAGCCCTACGGGAATAACCTTCGGTCAATTAACTCCTGAAGGCATGACACTTGCTGACTCTACGCCGGGAATTTTTAAATTTTGGAGATTCGTTTTCAATGCGATATCTTCCATGGCAGCTTTGGTTGCTTTTCCGCCTTTATTCAAAACCTGGATCTGCGATTCGTATTCCATCTGGTTTTCGGTAATTTTACCCTTGGCGGTAATTTTGTTTCCTGAAACAGAAATTGCAGCCTGATGCGCATCGGCGAGTCGAATTTTTCCTGAAATCATTCCTTTTTTGCTGGCGGTGAGGCGTAACACAATGACTTTATCAGGATAACTGGCAAAGCATTCGCGCAGGTAGTTTACGCCATTTGATTTAAAACTTACCCGATGAACAGCTTCATTCAAATCCAGCTTCAAGCCATTTTGAGGCCGGTTTAACATACCACAATTTCAAATTGTCAGATTTCGGTTCCTTACAAAATGAGAATATCGGCGATGCAAAAAATATAAGAAGGAAAAGATACTTATTCATTGTATGTTATTTTTCGTTCTCAGTTCGAATTAATGGTACCGCCACGTTAAACGACATCGTTTGCGCCTTATCGGCCCTTGTTGCCCCGTACAAATATTTAGGCACCCCTTTTTCAAGATAAAGACAGGGCCGTTCTAGTTTCGAACCGCCGGCAACCCCGCCTTCCCAGTAAAATGTACTTCCAAATACTTTCGGGTGTTTGGCCGGTTGCCAGTCGGTGTAACGATTTTCGAGAAAAAGATTTCCGTATTCATTAAAAAAATGATACCCACCTCTCCTTCCTGCTGTTACGTCGAGGTTAAAAACAACCTGCTGGTTGGTTGCCAGACTTACTTTATCCAGAAACTTCCTAAAATTGAGTTCAGCCATTTTGTCGGGCTGGCTTACTCCGTCAATTTTGAAGGTTCGGATGCCGTATTTTTGGTAAAGGCCAATCAGCGCATCGGCATCTTTTTCCCAGTTTTCGTTGCTGTTGTCGCGGCTTGGATTGTACCAAAGACAAACTTCGATACCCAACTCTTTTCCTTTTTTCACAACAGGTTCAAGCCCGTTGGGAAACCGTTCAGGATGCGGTTCCCAATATTTGGGATTATTCCAGATTGATTCGAGCGAACCGCCTTTAAATGCCGAATTGGAAGATTGCCCCAACTGCCAGCCATCGTCGAGCTGAAAATGTGTAATTCCCAGTTTGGCGCATTCTTCGAGTTCGGACATGGCAAAACTTTCACACACCCGGCTATCTTGTCCGCGGTCGCCCCAGGTGTTCATCAACACCATTTCGTCGCGGCCAGACTCAAGTATCCGGAGATTTTTCTGATAATTGCGCAACGCTATCACCCCGTTCTTTTTGTTGCCCGAATATATACCGGTAACAAAACCATACCCACGTTTCCATTCATTCGGGTTCAAGTCGTCTGGGTTGAGCCCAATTCCCACTGCACGAAAAACGCCGTTTTCGGTAATAAAGTCGCTACCAGGATAAGCCAACTGTACATTGGAAGTGGGAGCTTCTTTCAGGATAAACACGCCATTATCAGTCGCATTGTCATAAGCAAAAAGCATATTTTCCCGATAAAAATTGGGTCGGTATGAGAGAGCGCGGACACTCTTTACCAGGTTATTGAAACGGTCGGTCACATCGAAAAATTCTACCGCATTGAGCTGCCAATGGTGGCCGCGCAGTTCGATTTTTTCGAGTACCGGGGCATTGCTGCCCGAATTACTACCGGTCAGTTTATCAAGGTTCACCATGTCGGCCAGGTTGGTTCCTGACTGAACCCAACTATTGGCAGACTCGCCCCTGAAATACAGATCGCAGGCAATCGCCGGACAGTTGGGGTACAAACGGAACACCCGCATGACCTCCAGCTTGCCGAGTGAATAAATTATTTCGGCTTCCAGATGCGCCGGGGCAATCGAAGTTGCGGCAACTAATTTCGGGCTAAAAACTGCATTTTCAACTTTTTCTGTTTCGCCTGGCAAAGCCAGATCAGGCTTTTTGCTGTTCATCTGCTAGACTTTATCCTTGGCTTTATCGGTTAACGAATGGGTGATGATGTTTCCCCCGTTCCACTGGTAAGTCGGCGAAATACGGGAGTTTTCAAGTGTCAGTACATCGTTTTCGAGCCTCGATGAACAATCGGAATAAACTGTTTTATTTTGAGCGTATGTGGATAGTGCCAAAAGGACGGCCACCACCAGGAGTAATTGTGAAATGAGTTTCATTAATTTAGTTTTTTTGCTCCTAAATATAGTTTATTCGGTCAAACAAATTTGAATTAATACGATCCGCGGTTCATACCTTTCTCCGGTCTGGTTTTTCCATCCAGATCAACGGAAGACATATCTGTGAAATTCTGCACTCCTGAATTAATGGCCGGACTGCCTGGTTTCAGACGGAAATCGGCGACCGAGGGATCAAGCGAAGGATTGACAAACATAGGGTCGGCAACAATATCGCCGGTACCAGGAATGTTAGGCATTGCACCACCATAATACAAGTTATTGATACGGGTTACGTTTTCAACTTTTCGGTCAGCTTGGTGTAAGAACCAACGATCAAGAGGACAGTCTGGCAAGGCTACCACAATATTGTTGATTAAGCGAACATCTTTACAGAAATCCAAACCGATATTTCCCCATTTAATGTCAATACCGTTATGATAGATTGTATTGTTTGTAATGTCCAGCCTGTGGCTACCCCAGTTTTGGATACCACCACCACCATTGCCATACACAAGATTATTTTGAATAAGCGTTCGACCCAAGTAAAAATCAGGGTAAATGTAATCTTCACAATTAGCATCAAATAAGAGTCCATCACCATTGAACTTACTTGTCCGAGCTTTACAAATATTGCCATAAGCTTGATTGTTACGAATTAAAATTTTGGTAACATTATCTGCTTTATCAAAATCGGCATACATCATCACTCCCAATCCTGCCGAAACTAGATCTGAGGTTGTCCAACAATTGTTACGCATAATAGTATTCTCTACTGTCAAATAATCAACAGTACGGGTAAAAATACCGAACCCACCGCAATACTCTACCACATTATCGGCCAATCGAATGTGGTGATACATTCTGGTAGGACCATTATCGCCAGATACGCTAATTCCATTCACTTCAGTATTATTCGTAGATTTACCCAATTCTGTGGGAAAAAGTTTACCTGCTTCATCAGCATTTCCACGAATATGCAATCCACGAACTTCCAGATAACATAAAAGTGGAGATTCTTTTGCTGTAGAATCATTTCCCAGAGCAATGTTCACACCAGTTTTGCCATGCGCCAAAATAGTTGGAGTATGTCCCGGATAGTTTTTCAAGGTTATCCACGCCGATGGGAAACCGGAGTGTTTGAAGCTCGCTACCGAACCAGAACCTTTTGTTCCTGTATATTTGCCGTTCATCATCAAAATAACATCACCTGGTTTGGCTTTATCAAGCGCAATTTGTGGATTTGCAAAAGCCGTTTTTTCAGTGCGGCCATCGTTACTATCTTTACCGGTTGGGCTTACATAGTATGCTGGACTATTGTACATAACGTTGTCTACCCGCAATTCACTTTTGCTCTCACCTGCATCCCCAATAGAGAAGCTAAAGTTAACGAACGGGTCTTGTGGATTGAATTTACCGTCGCCAAAAGTTTTCATGTCCGACAATTCGAATGCCGAACGCAAGAAAAAATTTGCAGTTGCCGGATAAACAAATTTTTCTAAACCTCCTGTGCGGACTTTATTAGCATCGAACGATTCTATTCTTACCAACACCGGGCGAACAGAAGACACCCAGTTGTCGAAACTAAAGGTAAGCTTTCCCAAATTTGCTTCTGTGTTTTTTGCTGCCAATAATCCGGATGTAATAGCTGCCGACCAGTCTTTAGCCTTTTCCGGACTTTCTATCGATAGTACCAAAGCTTCGGAAGGAAGTGCTGTACCTGCTACATCGATAGTACCAAACTTGCCCCAACTTACAGCAGCTTTGATATCGGCATTACTTGATGTTGCCGATACATTCACCCATTTTTCGTTAGCTCGATAATCTTCAAAATAAACAATTTCTCGGTTGAAATCGGTTCGGATAATTTGTACGGCACTAACATTTAACACTACAACGAATGCCATGCCCCAAAGCAAAATGGCTTTCGGGAGACTTGCACACATTTGTTTTTTTACGGATTGAAAAGGATTTTTTAGTTTCATTTTTTGGTTATTAAAAGTGATTATATTTTTTACTTTAGGAACAATCTGAAGGTCTCCATTCGGTTATGACCAAGGTTTGTTTTTAGTGTTCCGGAAACGGGAGCAATGGTTTCAACATCGGTTTCAATATGAGTAGTTTGTTTGGCACTTTGTACTATTAAATCTGAAGTAAAGGTGCAATCAACATCTTTGTTGTCCATGTTCCAAGCTCGGACGATAACACCTTTGTCGATACCTTCCTCGGCAGGTTTTACTGACCAGATTAACACATTGGAGTCACTTACTGTCAGCAACGAATACTCGTTTTGTTTTGAAGCAGATTTGCCGCCCGAAACTTCACCAGTTAGCAATGGATTCTGGTGTTCCAGCGAAAACTTCATGGAACCAACGGCATCAAAACCAGACTGGTGAGTGGATAGCGCAAAGTTGTAATGAAAACTGGTTTCGCCATTCTGGTTTGGAAAGCCTAGGTAACCTCCATCTTCCCATTTTTTATCCACCTGTCCGCCAGCAAGTGCGCTTAATTGCGAAGCATTTTCGTCTAAAGTGTAAACCGAACTTCGGCCAAGTTTAAAAAAACTGCAATCGAGGTTCGAGATGGTCACCCCATAATCCGCTTCGCTCATGTTGGCAAAATGATTGAAGGTTTGCCAGTCGTAACGGGCATTCTGAGAGGAGTAATGTCCGCCGTTGGTTTCTGTTTTGGCTGTAATTACTGCACCCAGTTCTTCATGTCGGGTGGTTGGATTGTTCAGGTCAAAAGAGAAAGCCCATGTTTTTACATCCCCAAAGTTGACATCAATGCTGTTTTCAATTTCAATACGTGGACTGTTGGCGTATAAAGTTACCCTAACTGTGTGTTTAACAGGATACTCGGAATTTGCCTTTAAAGTGACCGAAATCGGACCAGCATTTTCGACCTCAATCGGCTTTCCACTATCGACATCGCCACTTCCCAAGTCGTTCAGATATCTGCCTTCAATAAATTTCACCAACTGCCGGTTGTTTGCACGTTTGTCGGTAATTTCGGTAATCGCACCCGAACGGCTAAGGCGTAAACTGTAAAACGAATTGCTGATTGTTTCGCCTGAAACAGTAATTGCAGCGGGGAATTCCGCAGGTTTTTCTTTCCTTATTTCGAATACTTTATAACCTACTGAAGGAATGTTTTCAGCAAAAATGCGGATATATATTTTTTCTGATTTAGTGACCAATTGACTGGGTATTTCCTTTTTAGCCTGAAGGTCGATCACTTTTACCGGATAATCGTCGTCCCATGCCAAATCGGCCACATCGTTTCGGTTCCAGCTCAACGAATTAAAAACGAAAAAGCGCGGATTCACCGATTGGCTGATTTGATTGCCCAACAGTTTTGCAGAAAGGTTTTGCAGCGTATCGACATAAGTTGTCAGGTTCTTTTGCAGGTTTATCTGCCAGGCAGGTCTTTCGTTAATAGCCACCTTGCTGTCGCCGGTCCAGTCGTGTTCCCAGTAATAGCCAAATGAGTCCCACGCTTTGTTTTTCGCGTCAATCAATTTATCAGCAAAATGAGGGTTTGTCAGACTAACAACAGTAGCCAATGCTTCAGCTCCCCTGAGCTGCTCAGTTGCGCGCCGCATTTTAGCCGTGGTTTCGTTCATCGAGGCTGATAAAAAATCCCACTCATTTCCGTAAGTCACTGACTCTGAAGGCAGTTTGGTATAGTTTTTTTCAACATCTCTAAAGAAATCTTCCAAGACTGAAACGCGAACCTTTCGATTATGCGTAGTTCCATTTTTAGCAACTTGAATAAACTCCGGTGAGAGATAGGTTTCAAGGTCGTCGTGACCATAACCATAAGCGGCTACGGAATTAAACGGGTATTTCGAGTTTGGTGAAATCGTATCGCACATCGCATCGAGCCGGGGAATCAAACTTCCTATTTCTTTCACCGCATCTTTCGAGGGGATAATGGTGCGGGTTTCGGCATATCCACCCAAAGGGGCAGTCTTCCTTTCATCATAGATGTACCATTTCATCAGCACCGATGAACCATCCAGCCCGGTATAATTGTACAACTGATTCCGTCGGTCGGCACGGTATTCGTAACTCATTTGACTGCCATATCCACCAATGCCATACCAACTGTATTTTGCACCCGAACCTGCCCAAATGGAACTCATGCCAAGTGGTATGGTATTATTTTCCATGGCTCCGGCCATCCGAAAACGGAGGTCGTATTTCCGCTCAATTTGGCCTGCATAATACATTCCGCGAATGGCTGCTTCGGTGGGCATCCCGCCATAGCAGTTAATGAGTGCATGCAAAGGAACACTGATATGACCCGATTTAATGGCTGAAATTAGTCGTTCAAATTGCTTTGGTGATCGGTACTTTTGATAGGTTTGCATCCAATAGCTTCCATCGCAGTTAAAACGTGCCTGAAAATCGTCTGGATTTGTTTTAGTAGAATCAATCTTTTCTAAGTAGTAATCGAGCATGTGAACGAAAGCTGAGTCGTAAGTTGCCACGTTGCCCGTCCACATAAAATCGGTATGGTCGTCATTGGCCAGGTATAGTCTTTTGATGGGTTGGGCGTTCAAAACATTAAAAGACTGCAAAACGATTGCGGTCAACAATGTAATTATTCTATATTTCATGAGAAATTAACGTTTTTAATCATTTCCATTCAACTACCACTTTTCCGGCGGCTTTGGTCAAATTAATTTCTTTGGTTTGACCGTCAACGGTCACTTTGTATTTTCCGAAAAATGCCTTTACCGAAAGCTGGCCGTTGCTGTTGATTTTGCCTTCTTCAATGGTCCACCATTCTTTAAAGATCAGGTTTCTGTATGCTTCTGCCGCCGGAGTTGGTGACCAATCGCGTTTATACAACGATGAAACCGGAATCCAGTTAGCCCCTTCCCAAAAACCCCACATGATCATTCCTTCAACTGCCGGATGGGCAAAACAGATTTTGTAATAGTCAACCAGTTCAGTTGCCTTTTGCACCTCCTCTTCATCTGTCAGTTTCAATTTTCTGTCCTCGTAATATTTCGATCCCTGTCCGGGAATATTAAATTCGGTAACCCTGATTGGCAGATTAAACTGTGCAAGCGAATCGAGCGCATTTTTTAATTGGATGCGGTCGAACGTTTCGGCATGAAGGTGACCTTGTACCCCAATACCGGCAATTGGCATGCCCTGCTTAAGTAGTAAGCGGATTTGAGCCATGTATTCGGGCAGCTTTTTACCTGTGAGAATATCATAATCGTTAAGGAAAAGTTTTACTTCAGGATCGCCGGCTTGAGACCACTCTGCCATCTTTTTGGTAATGTCGGCTCCCAGACGCTCTTCATAATAATTCCCGTGTACCATTTCGTTGTTCAGATCGTACTCAGTAAACCGGCCTTTGTAACGGGCAGTTACCGTTTCAGCACGGTTTTTAATAGTAAGTTCAAGGTCCTTGTCCGACAGTTCTTTCACCCATGGTTGAATAAATTGCGGAATTCCCCAGAAAAGGTTGTGCCCCCGGATCGGAATGTTGTTCGCCTCGGTCCAATTCAAAATACCATCTATGACTGAATAATCTACTTCCCCTTTCCGGCGCTCCATTGTTCCCCATTTTACGGCATTTTCGGTTACTGCCGAGTTAAAATTTGCCAGAAATTTTTCTTCAAATTGTTTTTTATCATTTTCCGCCATCGAACCATCAACAAAACTGTTGGGAATAGCACACCCAAACCAAAATTCATGGGCGACCTGCTCCACTTGTACTTTAGCGCCTGGCTTAGCTTTTATGACTATTTCACCCTTCCGGTTGGCGTCAATGGATTGTTCTATTTCTGATTTCTGCGCTGTACAGTCAAACTGCAGCATGACTAAAGTTGCCACTATAAAAACGGCTGCAATTCTCTTTTTGAGCAAACATTCTACTATTCTCATTTTATGATTTATTTTGTTATGAATGATTTTTCGGTAATCAAAACCGGCGAATCGTACAACGGAATATTGAAAGTGCAATTGCCGTTTGATTTACTCCATTGCGATTTCTGTATTTCGTAAATGCTGCCGGTCATTAAATCTACCCAAACCGGAGATTTAAAATTGATGTTTTCAAATGTAATACTAACAGTTGTAGTTTTGAATGAGTTTGTTGTATTTTTTCCATCAAGCCAAAGTGCTACCAACGGTGTATTGTCCGGGGCGTGCTGATAACCATACACCGAAAGTGATTCGTTGGTGGTCGATGTGTATTTAAAATCAGGGGTTAAAGCCATATCATTATCGAATATTGCGGCTAAATTCTGAACCGCATAGTAGGCTACTTTTGGCCTGATTGCAGCCATTGTAATATCCGACTGTATCAAACCTTTGGTGTTTAGTACTGCGCGATCGCCCCAATTGTAATAGATGTCTATAATTGTGAAAACCGAAGTTTCAATATCATGACCCAAATCGCCCAGCATTCGGCGCATATCGTATTTAGCCTGCGTGTATTCGGTCCAATAATATTCTGACAAGGCAAAACTGGGAATATAGGTTGAAGGTGCGCCGTTTTCGCCCTGACGTAAAAGAATTTTATCTGAATATTTTTTGATCACCGACCTTAGACCAAGTACTTTTTCATTGGTATATGCATCTTCAGGTCTCATGGTATAACTGTGGTAGCTAATCCATTGAAATAAATCCAGTTTCCCGGCGTCAGTAATGACTTTCAGAAAAGTATTGAGATATTCCTGGTTGCTGTTGGAGGCAAATGCAAGCCCGGCAATTTTTGCATCAGGCTGAATACGTTTGATGATTAAAGCGGTGCGGATATTAAGTTTCGCTATTGTAACCGCATCAATGTGTCCGTTAAGATCAGGCTCATTCCATATTTCCCATTCTTTTACACGGTCTTTGTATCGGGTAACCAAAGCCTCCGCCCAGCGGTCCCATGCAGCGTATGCTTCATCTGATTGCATTAGGCTGTTTAAAAGATTTATCCCACCTCCTCCGGAGTATGCAGGATTTCCATAAGATAGCTGAAGCCATGGTTCGAGACCATTGTCCACAGCATAGTTGATAATGTCATCGAGCCATTTCCAGTCATAAAGACCAGGAACTTTCTCGCATTTTGCCCAACCTGCCTGCAAACGGATTTTTTTCACACCCAAAGGTGGTAAATAATCCTTGTAGTTGTCCCAAACAGTATGATCCCTGTCGAGTGTTTCACAGCCTACGGTAATTCTGGAGGATTTTATTGCTTTGGTGCTGAGGGGTTTGATACTTCCGATCCGCTTCATGCTCACTTCAAGCGGAGTTTTTACCCGTTCGATGGAAGTATCGATGAATTGCGCCAAGGAAATCTGGGCTGAAAAGAAAACAAGTAATAATACCGGAATGAAAATCTGCTTGAAGCTATTCATTTTAATTGGTTTATTTATTTTACCCCTAAATTAAAGCCTTTTTCGGCTCTTCCAAGATAAAGGTTAATGACTTTGATTATCGAGTAACTTCCTCATTTCACGTGCAAAACGTTCACCTAACAAACGCTGGCTTTCCGAATTAAAATGTGTTCCATCGAAGGTGGTAGTCGAATCAGATGAAATAACCGCCATTTTTTCGATTCTTTCAGGCAGATGAATTAACATATGGTTGAATGCTTTTCGTTGAGAATTGTCTTCTGACAGCTGCGCTGCCACAAATGGCAAATCATTAATTTTAAAATCATTACGCAAGCTATTGATCAAGCCATTTATTTTTTCAGGATATGCATCAATTTTATCCACATCCGATTCGCCCTGAAGCCAGATGACACCTTTTAACGAACCATGTATAAGGGCTAATTTTGTTCTTGATAAGGCTTCTTTGTACAACTCTTTTCCGGGTGCCCACTCATCAATAGAAGTACCTCCTTTGGCATTTACTACCAGCCCAATTTGTTTCCCTTGCAGGTTGCGGGACATTTTTTTTGCAAAAGTGTACCCAGGACCTAATTTCTGCATCGACAGCTCTTTGCGAACCGTTGAATATTTATTTAGCGGGTTGGCTGCTTTTTCCCATTCCTGACCATAAATCCCGGTAAAAAGGAATACACTTTCAAGTGTGTCACTGTCCTGCTTTTGTATTTCGGCCCTGCCAGCCATATTTGATTGACCGATGAGTAGAAATATTTCAAGGTTCTCCGGGGGGATTCCAGACTTTGCGTAAATATTTGGCTGGGATTTTAAATGCAGTGGTTGGAGCAGAATAACAAATCCACAAAGAAATATCGTGCGGTAAGTTTTTTTGATCATATATCAGCTTCTGTTAGAAATTACGTTTTTCGAGAAATTTATCCAAATCGACTCTTGTCATGGGCAATTTACCCTGATAAGTGTCTAACCAGCTTTTGAAATCTTTTTTAATTTCGTCCGACCATTTACTGTCAATTATCCCGGCAGTATATTTTCCGTCCTTGATGCGTTGTTGTCCAAAGATATCAAATAGTTCGGTAACCTCGCCGGTCAAAACAATATGTTCCACCAAATGTGATGGAATAAAAACAACACCATCTTTCTTTGCCAATACTGCATCGCCCGGTAATACAGTTACTTCGCCAATACGTACAGGCGAATTGATGGTAGTTAACAAAGTTTTGCGCATATACGAAGGATCGGTGCCTTTTATCCACGCATTAAAATCATTGATTTTACGTAAATCTTCGGTATCGCGTATATGTCCGTAAACAATGGCTCCACGATGCGAGTGAGACCAAACACCATTACCCAGATTTGAACCAACTACCGTTCCATACGATTGTTTATCGTAACCATCGGCCACATAAAAATCACCTTCAACCAGGGTTGTCATTGCCCATGAAACAGTCCGGCGTTGTTCCCACATTCGGCCTTCTGCCTTTCCCTGTTCAATCACCTGATTTTCCAGATCCGGGCGAGCAGGCATAAATTGGGCTGTAACGGCACGTCCTGTCATCACGTAGTTGTCATTTTCATTGAGCAACTTCCAATTACCTTCAAATTGATTGAAATACTCCAGATTAATCAATTCAGCCCATGCCTCTTCCAACGTAATTTTTTTCAGTCTTTCAAGCAGGTCATCCGAAACCTTTGGGCGTCCGTCGGCAAAACGTTCGCCTTTCCATTCGGCTGTTAAAGCTTTAATGTATTCAGGAGAAGCGCCGACATTCTGTGCCTTGGCAAAGATGAAGGCAAAGATAAAGATTACAAGTAAACTAATTTTCCGATTCATAATCTGAAGTATTTATTGTTAGAATTTTATTTTTTTTGATTCGACGAGGATGTATTTTTCCCAATCGCCTTTGGATGTGAAGAATTTATTTTTATTCCAACCTGCTCCTGCATAATAACTGAACGGAACATTGGTTTTTACTTTCATAAGAATAAATTCGTCGGCTCCAATACGGGTATAGCCAGCGAAATTTTTAGGATTTATCAGAACAGCAGTTCCTAAACTTCCGTGAATCGTGTCCATTTTCTCCCAGACTGATAGTACGCCAAGTTTTTTATTCTGAAAAACTTCCTGTTTTCCATAAGTCGTAAGTCCAATGGCGACCGTAACTTCCTGATTTTGATCACTTTTAAGGATGTTTGTCACTTTGAAAAGGTTTGTTCCCAGTAGCATCTCCACCTTTTTTTGCTCTTCAATTTTCAGACCCGGAACATTCCATGTTTGGTACATAACTTCAAAGGCAATTTTGTTCTTTTGGTTCTGAAGGATTTTAAATGAATCGTATGTTTCTGATGAATAAGGCTTTCCATCGATCATGATTGCCAGACCGCCACAACCCAGATTTTTCGCCATGTGGTAAAAATCGCAACCTTCACCACGGTCAGTATGATAATCTTTTCCTTCTGCATTCAGTTTGTACCATTTGTCCAGTATCGGGTAATCAACCGATTTGGCCCAGATATCTACACCGCTGCGCACTTTTTCGCGAACAGTTGGTCCACCGTAAACACGGAATCCAATCCGGTCGTTTTCCCACGAAAGATCAACCCCACGGGCAGGAGTAACATAGGTTCTTGGTATTTTGGTCGAATCGACAGGAACATAAAAACCAGACTTATGCAATGGTTTTATTTCTTCGAACCCCATTTTCAAGGCTTGTGTGTAAGCCAAAACCACCGGCCCGAAAGCATGGTAATCGTTCAATTCCCATTTGCGGTTTTTATAATCTTCCTTTGTTCCTTTTCCGGGACACAAACAACCGATACAGGTATTACTCACCGATCCTTCAGGTGAAATATAATCGAGATAACTCCTTAATCCCAGGCTCAGGTTTTTCATGTATTTTTTATCCATCAATCCCTTTTCGATCATGATGCCTAAACCATAGAGAAAAATGCCACTTCCGGAAGTTTCTATATAAGAAGTTGGGTCACTCATCTCCTGATGCCACAGACCTTGCTTGTCCTGATATTTAAGGATGGAAGAAAAGAACTGTTTGGCTAATTCAACAACTACTTGTCGTTTGGGATGCGATTCGGGCAAGTCCCTGACCAGGATAGCGAGTGCGAAAGCCCCCCAACCATTTCCGCGGCTCCAGTTATCTTCCGAAATCTTGCCTTCACCCTGAAAACCTCTTCCCTGATGGATAAGCCCGGTTTTCTCATCCTTCAAAATCCGGAACGATTCCAGAGTCTGGAATACAGCATAATCAATGTATTCCGGTTTGTTGAATTTCAGGCCGGAATACAACAAATAAGGTGTGACAGCAAAAGTGACATCTATAAAAATTTGATGTGACATGGTTTTTATAGTCATCAACCCATCAGTTGAACGTTTCTGCTCTTTCATCATTTTTTCGGCTGCAGCTGCTACCTGATTGTCCAATTTTGTGGTAGCGCCTTTCCATGCCAGATAGGCTGAACCAGAGCCTCCTGCTTCGTACGAAATAAAATTCCCGGCAGCTTTAATATCGCCGGTTCCAAATTTGGCCAGCGCATCAACCACTTTGATAAGGCTTGCCTCATTGCCTTTCAGAATCGCAAACTCGCTCATCCCATGGAGCAACAAAGTACCCGGATAGGTGCTGATGTCCATATATTGTTGCCCATTTTCGTAGGCCTGATTGACTATTTCTCTTGTAGATATTTCTTTTTTGTTTTGCCCCTGTAGACTGCTAATAAATAGAAATATAGTAAAAAAGAAAAGTGATATTTCTTTAAGTTTCATCTGTTTGTAATAGTTTTTTATTTGTCAGATGGAACTCCCAAAAAATCATCCTTCTGTTTGAGAAAGACTTTCTCATGGTCGTTTCATGTTTAATCGTTTAGCTAATTGGTCGATTGCATTTTTACATGGCTTTGATCCCAAAAGTTGAAAAGTCCGGCAACCTTTTGAACCGAAAGATGAGCAATTCTAATTTTCGTAAATATTTCTGTAGTATCTAATGGTTAATTTTGCAAGGATTTAATATTGCAAAGAAGGTGTCTAAAAAGTATAAATTGACAACATAGCAATGAGCCAAATAACTATCCAGGCACCTTCTTCAAAAAGTTTAATATACTTCGAACCAGGCAGGGAATTAATACCCAGGGTTCTGTTCCAATACTACGTCTTTATTTGCTTCAATTTCGGCAGAAGGAATTGGGAATAACGCATTGAAATCTTTAATATTGCCTGCGTTTTGAGGGTTATGCAAACGTACTCTTTCAACCAGTTTTCCTGTGCGTGACAATGTCAATCGGCGTTGTTCTTCATAAACCAGTTCTCTGGCACGCTCATCTAAAATATAGTCGATAGTAACATTTACATCAGCAATTGGATTGGCCTTTGCGCGTGCCCTGACCACATTGATGTCTATTGCAGCATTGCCTTTATCTCCTTTTGCAAGATAGGCTTCAGCTCTTAGTAAATAAGTTTCGGCTAAACGCAGCATATACATATCCCGATAAGTACTAGAGGCTGATGCTTTTAAAGTACCCAGTTCTTTATTCTCATATACTGCGTCCGGATGTTGACCGGGAGTTGTATTTTTTGAGGGATACGGATACCATCTCCATTTCTGATTTGTCCATGTAGAACTATTTAATGTGCCATTGGGCAATACTGCACTTTTACCATAATATGCTGATGCAGGATTGTTGTAAACAAGATCTCTTACAATATTATGAGGTGCATTACGAATATCATTATTAAAATCGCTCACCCATAAATCTTTCAAAAAGAAATCAGTGCATTTGATAAATGATATCCCACGTCCTCCACCATTATAATCAGAATATGGTTTGGTTGTCATACCTTGTTTTCCTGCAGGATCGTTCATCGTCAGCCAACCAGCCGGGTTACAATTTCTTTCCCATCTGTTAGGTCCGGAGGTAGTACTTTCAATCAATCCTCCTGGTATATCGACCTCCATTTGTATCACCCAGAGGGCTTCCTTGTTGCCGCTTTTCCGATTTTGATTCCCAACCTGAAATAAATCCCAAAAAGGGTCGCCAGGTTTGGTGAATTTTAATAACGCGTCATAAGGGTTTTGGGTTGCCCTTGATCCAAACCTTGTAGTCATTAAAGCTGTATTCCCATCATTGATAGTAACAGAGGCTGCTGCAATGGCTTCATCATACCGTCCCAATGCAATCAATGTTTCAGCCAGGTAATGTGAAGCTACAACATTTGAAACTTTACCATCAGCCACTTTATCTATTGTTGGAAGGCCACTCGCCGCCGCAGTTAAATCGGATACAACCTGGTTTAACACATCCGTTTTTGATGCCCTGGTAAAATCAGCTTTTGGGACTGCGACTTCTTCCAGAATTAATGGTACACCACCATATAAATATACCAGATTTCTATAAGCAAACCCTCTGAAGAATTTAGCTTCAGCCTCAACTTTCACCTTCTGGACATCGGTCAATTTTGACGCGTCTAACCGGGCCAACATGGTATTTGCATTTGAAATTATCTTGTACCAGTCTCTCCAAAATTGAAAAATGGTCCAATTGGTAGGAATAACACCTGTTGCATAATTTCCCAAACGATCATCGGTACCTCTGGCGCACACAATAATATCAGTCCCAAGTAGATTATAAGTATTCAAATACTCATCTCCACTATAGTGAATTGCGCGGACTTTGGCATAAAGGTCGGTAAGTGAACTTTCGAAATTAATCATATTTACATATGAATTTTCAGGGCTGTAAAAATCAGATGGAACTTCTTTCAGAAAATCATTTTCATTGCACGAAACCATCAATGAAACAACGATGATCAGAAGTCCGTATTTTATATTTTTAATTTTATTTTTCATAATTGAATTGATTAAGATTATTAAAATGAAACTTCAAAACCTAGAGAGAATGATTTCATCACTGGCAAAGTGGGAGCACCACTAAATTCAGCATTGTTGCGAATTCCCTGACCAGTTTCAGGATCCCAGCCATCCCATTTGGTGAATGTGAGCAGGTTCTTCCCACTTACAAAAACCTTCAAACTATTTAGTCCGATTTGTTTTGCTGTAGCAGATTTCAGGTTGTATGCAAATGAAACATCCTGAAGCCTGACAAAACTGCGGGAATAATATGCAGAACCACCAATTGCGGTTGGTATCCATGAAGCCGGGTATTTTGCATTGGGATTGGAAACTGACCAATAGTCATAAAAATTGAACCAATTTTGGTTTTGGGCAGTACCTGTTGTTCCGGGCATTCCATCTGGATTGTTTGCCTTTCTATACCCATCTTTTCCACCCTGAATTGAATTAATAAAAAATCGCAAGGTGAAATTTTTATAGTTTAAGGTATTTTGAATTCCAAATTGATAAGCAGGCTCTTTGCGACCTAATATTTTCCGATCATCCTCAGCTTTAATAGCATAAGTGTCGCCTGGATTTTGGTCGACAATACGATACCTACCTAATCCATAACCGGCGGGTATCTGATCTGTTAACTGCCAAAGGCCATTAACTTCATAATCATAGATTGTTCCGATCGATTGGCCGATAAACAATCCGCTGGAAATTAGATCATCCTCCTTACCATCTCCATTGAGATCTTCACCTAATAGTTTGACAATTTTATTTTTGTTGGCAGAGAAATTCACATCCAGATTCCAACTAAAATCAGACGTTTTAACAGGTGTTGTTTGTATGGCAAATTCAAGGCCCTGATTGGCGATCTCTCCCAGGTTTGTTTTAATTTGATTGAAACCGGTTAAAGTTGGCAACACCTTATCCCACAACAAGTCAGAAGTTTTAGTAGTATAGTACTCCACATTACCTCTGATACGATTGTTAAGTATTGCAAAATCAAGCCCCATATTAAATCCGGTGGTAGTTTCCCAACCCAGATTGTTATTGGGCAATGTTGAAACTGACTGTCCAATGGCTGTAGATGAACCATCACCAAATACATATTTTGAACCATCTTCAGCAGAGATCCGTGCCAATGAACTGTATCTGCCTGTTTGGTTACCATTTATCCCATAACTACCCCTTAATTTGAAATAGGTAATAACAGGAACTTTAAAGAAAGATTCTTCAGTCAAAACCCAACCTGCACCAATTGAAGGAAAAATACCGAATTTTTTATTTTGAGCAAATCCGCTAAATCCATCACGACGTACTGTTCCCGTTAACAAATATTTATTTTTGAAATTGTAATTTACACGGCCCATTTGGTAGATGGATGATTCTGACCATGCATCAGAATTTATCTCCTGAACGATTGCCTGCTCCAAACTATTATATGACAAACCTAAATTTGGAATGTTGCTACCTTGTGCCCTTGTAGCCTCATAATTAATTTTATTATATCCAGCAACCAAGGTTACTTTTATCGAATGATCACTGTTTATTTTTTTATCGTAGGTAATAATATTGTCCAACATAGCATCCAAAGTGGAGTTGTTATTTTTATAGGCCGATCCGGTGAGACCCGCACCATAAATATTGCTATTCGCATGATATCCTGTACGCAAATTATTGCTGTAATTAATCTGGTAGGTTAATCCTTTAATTTGCGGAACGGAGATGATGGCAAAGAAATTTCCGGACAAATTGTTGTTGGTTTCCTTATCATCTGCTGAAGGTGACAGAAATGGATTTAATTGGAAACTATTAAAAGGATTTACACTATAATCTCCATTTTCATCTTTCGAACTAATTAAGGGTGAAGAGAATGCCAAACTCTCCATATTTGGTGAAAGTCCTGAATAATTGGTAAACGAACCAAATACATTCGCACCAATAGAAAACCAATTCGTAATATCAGTTTTAATATTTATTCGCGCTGAATTTCTCTTGTATTTATCGTTTAAAATAAACCCCTTTTGAGCAGTATTTCCTCCTGAAATAAAATAGGTGGTGCTCTCTGTACCTCCATTAATACTTATTTGATTATCAATAATATATCCTGGAGAAGTTGCTTCGCCATACCAGTCAAAATCGGTGTTTGCATCAATACCTGCCCTGTAAGTCGGATTTAACTCCGAATTACTATAATTCCAATCCGGTTTTGGCTGAGTATAGTCTGGACCCAAATACGATCTTTTGTATTCAATATCCCTTACTTTTTGTAAAACCTCTTCACGGTTAAGCAATCGCGCATTTGAAGTTGGTGATTGGGTAGAAAAAGAAGATGAAAGATTGATAATTGGTTTCCGCTGTGCTTTTCCTTTTTTAGAGGTAATAAGGAAAACACCATTGGCAGCCTGAGCGCCATAGATGGCCATACTGCTGGCGTCTTTTAAAACATCAACCGCCTGGATATCCGATGGGTTGATATCTGTAATCCTACCCCTGTAAATAATCCCATCAAGTACAATTAATGGATTTGTACTACCACTTAATGTCGTTTGCCCACGAACAGAAAGGGATGGTTCTGCACCTGCCTCTGTAACCTGACCGATTTGAAGTCCGGGAACTGTCCCTTTAAGCGACTGCATGATGTTTGTATTTGGAGATTCCCTGAATGCTTCAATATTGGCTGAAACAGCGGCTCCTGTCAAATCGCTTTTTTTCATGGTACCATATCCTATGGCAACAACTTCTTCAATACCGATAGCATCCTCAGCCAATACAACATTTATTGTTGCTTTTCCACCAACTGCTATTTCCTGCATCTTCATTCCCACAAATGAAAACTGCAAAATGGCATCTTCAGGAACACTGGGTAATGAATAAGCACCATTGTTGTCTGTAATTACTCCCATTGTAGTTCCTTTTACAACTACCGACGCACCAGGCAAAGTAGCACCTGTATTGTCAGTAACCTTTCCTGAAACCTTTTTCTGCTGAGCAGCTATTTCCGATCCTGCTTCAGTCTTGAAAGGGTTATTACTTGCCGACACAGCAAATAGTCCGGCAAAGAAAAACGCACCCACAAGCATCATCTTTCTTTGCTGATTCCCGATACATCTATACCGGAAACCCGAATTCATTTTTTTTCGTTTCATACATTTTCCTTTTTTTTGTTGTTAAATTTATTGGCATTAATATTTATTTAATAGTGTGTAGTCATTTTATGCAGATCGTTTATTTATTTAAACCGAAATGTTAATAAGAATGGCGTTGGCGTTTTTCAGATAAAATAATTTTAAACCAGCAAAGCCAAGTAATCCGGCTCGTTCGGGTAGTATTATTCCAGATTAATTCCTGCGGATTCGCAAATCCCTTTAATATAACCTACTGCAAAAATATGTCCTAGCATATCGTAACCCGCAGAAATCCCTCCCTGAAAGTTCTGGTGCGTTTCACCATACATTGCGGGGGCATGGTCAGACCGAATAATGCCATCAAAACCGCAATCATGGTAATGCCTGATCATTTCTGCCATCGGAGTCGGGCCATTGTCGATAAACGTTTCGTGGAAATAGTTTACATCGCCGGCAATATCACGCAAGTGGATGAAGAAGATTTTGTTCGCTTTGATCCATTTGGCAGAAACAGCTTTTAAATCTTCGCCCATGGTTTTGAACGTAGCCTGACAAAATGCAACACCATTGCTTGGACTGGAATTGTGTGCAAGTACTTTTTCATAAGCGGCAGCGGAAGTCAGGATGCGGCCAACACCACGGAAAGGACTGATGGGCGGATCGTCGGGGTGCAATGCCATTTTTACGCCATTGGCTTCAGCAACCGGCAGAACTGCATCAAGAAAATAAAACAGGTTTTCCCATACCTTTTCTTCGGAAATTTGAAATTCTTCGGGAACCAGGTCATTTTCCACCGCTTTGAAATTAAAACCGCTGGTCAAAGCGCCGCCCCTTTCCTGAACATCCGTTTTTGAGCGATACCACCCGGTTACTGCCATAAAGTTATAACACAATAAATTGATCCCGAGCTGTCCCATGTTCCGGATCATTTGCTGGTATTTTTCGATCAGTTCATCCCGACCTGGCAATCCCAATTTGATGGGCGACATATCGAACTGATCGCCTTCGAGGCCATACAATTCAAAACCTGCTTCTCTAAATTCATCCTGGATCGCCTTCAACGCCTCAAAATCATACGGTGCGGCTCTTCCGGACAGTTCAGGCATAGCCTTGATAATGACGTATTTTACACCGATCTGACGCGCTAAAGTCCATTTCCGCTCGTCGTATTTAGCAGGCAATAATAATGATAGCTTCATAACTCGTAATTAAAAATATCCGCCTTTTTCGGTAATGTCTTTAGCCGACTGACCCTCTTTCACCCAGCCAAAAATCTTCTTCTCATTTTCTTTGATCTCTTCAGCACGAACCAACACATCAAAAGCAATGTCGCGAGGTACAACCAAAACGCCATCCACATCGCCCATAATCACATCACCCGGCTTAATAATTACCCCGCCAATTTCGAGCGGGATCTGGTAGTGGGTAATCAAACAGCGCCCAAGACTTCCATTTGAGGAACGGTACTTGTAGAAAACAGGAAAATCGGCTTCTAAAATCTGGTGCGTATCACGGATGCCACCATCAAGACAAGCTGCCTTTATTTTCTTCTTCTTTGCAGTTGCGGTCATTACACCGCCCCATGATGTAGATTTTTCATCACCGCTGCTATCCCACAGCACAAAAGCATCTTCGTGCATTTCGTCAAGCATTTTTGTCCGGAATTCCATTTCACCTTTTACCAGCATATTTGGTGAACTTTTCACAGTAAAAGCAATTCCTGCAACAGTACGGTATTCGCGAAGCGGTACGATATGATTCGGTAATGCCTGGTTCAACAGGCAAAATTCACGTAATACATCGTTAATAGCCCCTGTATATAATTCTTCAAAGCGGGTAAGTAGTTCTTTTTCAGGAATTGGAAACACTGCTTTTGATATTCCTTCACGCATTTCGATGAGCTTATCCAGCTTCATCATGCCAACTTCCTTTTTGTATTGTTCTACACTCATAATTTTATTTTTTTGGATGTTGTTTTATTTTTTGATCAGGATCAGACTTTTGTCTGCAATCAGTATTGGACCATCATAAACCGGTATGTTTTTGAACCGGTAAGTGGAACCCTTTTTGCTCCAGTCTGATTTGGGAATCTCATAAACATTTCCGGTGATAATATCAACATAAACAGGCTTTTTGAAATTTCCATTGGTGAATGTGAAATCAACATGCTCCTTTTCGGTTGAATTTGTCGGAGTTTCGCCATTGGCCCAGATCGTATATACCTGTTTTCCGCTGGCCTTGTTTTTGTAGGCATAAACCGACAGACTGGTTTTTGTGCTTTTGGTATACCCATGTTCAGTATTTTTCAGTGACACTGTGCTTTCACCTGACAATTCACTTACATTTTCAATCCTTTGTAAAGTATTGTCAAAGACAGAAGCCACATGCTGAACTGCATAATAGGCCATTTTAGGACGGATTGCTTTTTTTGAACTATCAGACTGGATAAGCCCTTTCACATTAAGTTTTTTGATTGGCCCGTCGGTGTCGTAAGCAATATCGATAATCGTAAAAACACTCGATTCGATATCGTGGCCTAAATCTCCCAGCATCCTGCGGGTGTCCCATTTGGCTTGCGATAGTTCAGTCCAGTCGTGGTCACCCAACGCACCTCCTAAGCGGGCACCCGACGGGGCGCCATTTTCACCTTGCCGGAGCGGTAATCCCGGAACATATTTATTCAGAATTGCCCTAAGCTCCATCACTTTTGGATAATTAGAATCGGGATTGTACACATAGTCGTGATAAACAATATTATCGAACATTTTCAACCTGCTTGAATCAGCCAATATTTTAATAAAGGTTTCTGCAAAATTGAGATCAATATGACCCATTGTAAGTCCTGAAACACGCGCTTCTGGTTGAATTTTCTTTACGATATCAATCGTTCTGATATTTAAGGCAGCGGACGATTCGGCTGTGTTTGCAAATTTTTCCAGATTCCCAAAATTTGGTTCATTCCATACCTGCCAATCCTGCACTTTGTCCTTGTAACGCGTAACCATGGCTGCCACCCATTTGTCCCAGGCGGCCAATGCCTCTGCCGAATGTGGTACTCCGGCCGCAAGGTTTATTCCGCCACCCCCTTCGTAAATTGTATTTCCGTAGGAGAACTGAAGCCATGGTTTGAGCCCTCTTTGTGTGGCATCATTCACAATATGGTCGAGCCATTCCCAATTGTATTGTCCTTTTACTTTCTCAGTTTTAGCCCAACCTGCCTGAAATCTCAAACGTTTTATTCCCAATGGATTGAGATATTCCTTATACTGATCGTAATCGGCATAATCACGATCGAGGGTCTCACAACCGATAATCCAGTTGGAGGAAACTATTTCACTGGCATTCCGTGGCTGTACTTTACCAATCAGGGGAAAGGATATATTCATAGCTGATTGACTGTAACCAATCATCACCAGTAATAACAAAAAAGAAAGAAATCCATTTTTTTTCATAGTAAATGCCTTTTTGTGTTGATATTAAACGCCGGGACACGAAAGAAATCCTCCGTCAACCGGTACGGTTATTCCGGTAACAAAACCTGCATTTTCTTCGCTGATCAGCCAGTTCATGCAGCCAATTAATTCAGGTGCTTCGCCAAAACGTTTCAGTGGTGTTTGCCGAAGTACATTTTGTGCCCTTTCGGTTTGCGAATCATCTTCATTGAACATGATTTTGCGGCTTCTGTCATTCAGAAAGAAACCCGGCGCAATGCCATTTACACGGATATTGGCCGGAGCAAGGTAAGCTGCCAACCATTGGGTGAAGTTGACAATGCCGCCCTTTGCCATGGAATAAGCTGCAACCCTTGTGATTGGACGATAGCTTGTCATAGAAGCAAAGTTGATGATTGAACCCCGTTTTTGTCTGGCCATACTACGGCCAAAAACAAAACAAGGAATAACCGTTCCCATTGTGTTAATGTCGATTACGCTTTGAAAGACACTCATATTTAAATTAAAAAAACCTTTCACTGATCCGTCATCCAAAAGTTCTTTCTCATCGAATTCAACCAAATTGGGAATTGCTTCATTTTGGTTACCCCCAGCCCCGTTGATTAGGACACTGCACATCCCCAGTTCTTTTTCAATTATAATTTTTGCAGCAATCATTGACTCTTCGCTGGAGACGTCAGCAGTTACTGAAATCGCAATACCTCCGGCTGCTTTAATCTCTTCCTCAACAACTTTTAGTTTTTCAATTGTTCTGCCTATCAGAGCAACCTTGTAACCTTGCTGAGCCAGGTTCCTGGCCATTTCGGAACAAAGTGTTCCCCCTGCACCCGTAACGACGGCTATTTTATTATTCGATTGGATTGTCATATCGTTATTTTTTAAGAATCATATTCTTACTGTTGTTGTATGAAATATCTGCAACCAACTGGTTCAAAAGAGTTGAATCGTTGGGCAACAACCCTTCTTCAACCCACTGGCCGATCAGGTTACACAAGAGTCGACGGAAATATTCGTGACGCGAAAAAGAAAGGATGCTGCGCGAATCGGTAGTCATACCAATAAAGTGACCCAATAATCCGTAGCTTGATAAAGCGATTAACTGCTGACGCATCCCGTCATAATGATCGTTATACCACCATGCAGGGCCAAACTGTACCTTCCCCGCAAGACCATCTTCGGTAAAAGATCCTGTAATGGTTGCAAAGGCTTCATTGTCAGATGGATTAAGGGTATATATAATAGTTCTTGGCAATTTTTCCTCTTGTTCGAGAGCATCTAAAAAGTGGCACAAACCTTCAATGTTGCTACTTTGGCCGATGGTAGCATAACCACCTGCAGTTCCGGCAATTTTCCGCAGCCGGGAACTTGTGAAGCGTTGTGCGCCAATATGCAACTGCATAATCCATTTGCGTTTACTGTATTCTTTACCCAGAAAAACAAGCAGATGAGTTTTCAGTATCGCTAAATCGGTAACAGAAAGTTGAGTACCGGAAAGAATGGAGGCAAATAATTGGTCAGGATTAGCACTTGATGAAAAATCGAATGTAAAACCACCATCCAGTGAATGGTCAGACAGCCGGCATCCTGCTACCTCAAAATTGTTCAATTTCGATACAATTGCTTCTTTAAACTGATCGAGTGTTCTGATTTCCAGACCTGAACATCCGGAGAGTCTGGTGAGCCATCCGGTAAAACCTGGAGTTTCGAAGGCTATCATCGAATCGCTTCTCAACGAAGGCAAAACAGTCAGCCCTAATTTTAGATTAGTAGCTGTTTGATGTGGTGTTAAATCGTCGAGCAAATCGTCCGAAGTACAAACCGTTTCGGCATTCCATTTACGAAGAAGATCGACAGCCCTGAATCCATCTTCCTGAAGAAGAGTATTGCAATGGTTCCAAATTTCTTCGGCATTTTGTGCCGAGAGCAGTTCATCAATTCCGAAGATATGTTTCAGTTCGAGGCAAGTCCAGTGAAACAGCGGATTTCCTATTGTTTTTGGAAATGTTTTTACCCAATTCAGGTACTTTTCCTTGTCGGTTGCATTACCAGTAATTCCCTGCTCAGGCATTCCGTTAATCCGCATTGCCCTGTGCTTGTATGGATCACCAGTAACCCAAAGTTCTGCAATTGAATTGAACTGCTTATTTTCGGCCAGATGCTTTGCGTCCAAATGGTTATGGTAATCAACAACCGGTAATTGATGGGCGTGCGAATGGAAAAGCGTTTCGGCTGTTTTGTTGGAAAGCAGAAAATTATCTGTTATAAATGAATTCATGTGTTTATTTATTTTTTTCAATGATCATTTTAAAATAAACCCACAAAGCAAAAGCGCCCAACATGCACATTATTCCTGCGCCCATGCTTAATTGTCCGGCGAAAAGATGAATGGAAGGAATGCTCATTCCGGAGAATAAACCTCCGGCAATCAGCAGGGAGAAAACGAACAGGTAAATCAATGTGCGTTTATATTCAAACGAAATGACGGGTTTATCTTCTTCTTTGATGGGAGTCGCCATTTGAACAAAGAAATCGTCCACTTCCCGGATATGGCTCTCTTTCCCTTTCATCAAATACCCTGGCAGGAAGTAGGTAATTGAACAGATGACCATTTCGATGAGGGTGGCCCATTCCCATGATAAAGAAGGAATTGCATTTAAAACAACTCCTGAAAGCGCCCCAACCAGAATGGTCAGGATTGCAGAAGTTGAATTGGGCCTTTTAAAAACAATTCCCAATATGAGCGGAAAACCCAGTGGAATAGCAAGGATGCCAGTAAAGAGTTTGTTGGCTTCGAAAGCCCCTCCAAAAACATTGACATACATGGCGCCCAGAACAATCAATGCGCCTACCATTCCGGTTGCCAAACGCGCTACCAGAAGCAAGCGTCTTTGATCAGCTTTCGGATGGATCAATCTTTTATATACATCATTGGTCAATACACCTGACATGATGTTGTATTCGGCATTAAGCGACGACATGGTGGCGGCAAACATCGAAGAAAACAAAATTCCCATGATCCCTGCGGGCAGCAACATTTTAGAAACGACCACATAAGCCATTTCCGGGTCAGCCAATTCAGGCACAATTAAACGCGAAGCAACTGCTGGCAAAAGGAATACTGGTGTGAAAACAAAAAACATTATGCCGGTGGCAACGCCTACTTTCATGGCGGCTTTTTCGTCCTTCACACAGTAAAATTTCTGGATAAAAGTCCAGTTTTCGTTGTATTTGAAGATGATCATCAGGTAAAAAACGGCCAACCAGAAAAAGTTGCCTTTGGGCCCGTTGAACCAGTGCATGTGTTCCGGGATTTTTTGGTACAGCACATCAAAACCGCCGATTTCGGTCATTGAAAGCGGGAAAAGAATGAGTACGGCTAAAATGAGAATGAAAAATTGAACGGTGCTCATAACAATTACTGACCAGACGCCACCAATGATGTTGAAAATTGTAACAACGATTCCTGAAATAACGATGGCCCATTCGAGTGATAAGGGGGTTACAACTGTTATAAACACACCTATGGCATACAAACGAACCATATTGTCGAGAAAACGCATAATCAGTCCGAACCACGTAATCGTCTGTCGAACCGACAAATTGTAACGTTGTTCCAGATACTCCATTGGAGTGGTATGTCCCGTCCTTCTCCAGCGTTTACCTAAAAAAACACCGCCAATAATGCAGGCCGGAACCGTTGACCAAAAAACAGTTATGGAAACCAAACCATGCTGAAAGGAAATCCCGGCGTAGGCCACAAAAACGAAAGTGCTGAACAGCGCCATAAAATTGCTGATTGCCGACATCACCCAGGGAATAGCTCCTCCGCCTTTAAAATAGGAGCCAATATCTTTGATAAACCATCCGAATGACAATCCGATAGCGGCCATCAGCGCCACATAAATGCCAATAGCCACATAGTCGAGGTTTTGTAAATGCGTTACCATTTTCGATGTTTAGAGTGAGAATTAAAAATTGTAATTCGGATTGTCAAAACTATATGGAAACTGACCGAAAAAATAATATCCTATTTGCCAACTATTGCACTATATTTGCACTAATTCATTGATTTTGTCAAATATTCAACAATTAAGTATAATGAAGCCTATTTTTCTTGAAAAAGATACGAAGGTAGGGGAAAACTCTTTTTACACCAGGTATGCCGAAGTTCCCCATACCTATAATCAGTTCCATTTTCACAAAGAGTACGAATTACTCTACAATATCGAAAACAGCGGAACACGATTTATTGGCGACAGCATCCGTCGTTTTAGTAATCACGACCTGGTTTTAGTAGGACCCAAAATTCCACATTACTGGCATAGCGACGACCAGTATTTCATGGGCGACCCCACCATTAAAGCCCGGGTAGTGCTGGTTCAGTTTGTGGCTAATTTTCTGGGTGATGAATTTCTAAAGGCACCAGAAATGGCGCTGATCAGAAATCTGCTCGACCGGGCAATACAAGGAATTCAGATCAGGGGAGACGAAGCCCGGACGATTGGTGAAAAACTCTACCAGGTTACGCAACTATCGGGATGGAAAAAGGTGATGGTGCTGATTGAGGCGCTTTGCCTCATGAGCGAAGCGAAAGATTTTATTCTTCTGGCCAGTCGCGGTTTTTGCGAATCACATAAAGTCGGAAATGAGGAACGGATCAGTTCGATTTTCAACCATATAATAAAAAATCATCACCGTGATTATAAGCTCGAAGAAGCAGCTGAATTAGCCAATATGAACCCGTCGGCTTTTTGCCGTTACATTAAAAAAACCACTTCCAAAACATATTCCGAAATTTTGAATGAAATCCGTATTGGCTTTGCTTGCAAAATGCTGATCAATACAGAAGATTCAATTTCTCAGGTAGCCTACACCTGCGGATACCAGAATGTGCCTTACTTCAATCGGCAGTTCAGATCCATTAAGGACAAGACTCCAATGGAATATCGAATGAATTATAAGGTGAGATAGAATTAAGATACCTAGATGCAATGATCCGATCTGATGTTTTCTAACAGTTTTTAGTGATACTGTGAAAATACAGCATCGCCATATCCCTTTCATTCCTATTTCCTTAATAGAGACAAACCGACAATCAGCACCGGGCTGTCGTAAAACGGGACTTTAAATTTGTAAGTTGTGCCGGTTTTACTCCAGTTCGATACAGGTATTTCATAAATAAGGCTATGAAAAGAGGTCAACCCAGACAGGTATAATGAATCTCCCAGTTGCAGAGCTGCTAGGTATCAGTGCTCAGTAGATGTCATTCGAACAAACTAAGCTGCAACTCGCCTTTGTATATCTGTTTATATTGTTTTCCTTGACCTTGTATATACTTCTGTATTACCGCTTCATTACCATAGTGTCCAACGGTGTTGATATATTAACCTGTTGTCTATATCGCCCCTCCCCAAAGTTTTTTATTTTATTTCTGGGTGTTTTCGGTATAATTCCTTTGCTGTTATGCTTTTTATTATTTGAACTGTTACGAAGGAAGGTGATTTTGTCTCAAACCGGATAATGCTTCCCCAAATGTGACGAAGAACCTTGAACCGTTACCGGAATTTCATAATTAATGGAAGTGCTGAAACCGACTACATCAATCAGCTGAATACCCAAAGCCATTTCAAGTTTTGAAATAGTTTCAAGCGAAAGATTCTCACTACCTTTCACTATTTTATTGATGTATTGAGCTGACACTTCCATTTTTTCGGCCAATTTCTTCTGACTGCTTCCCTGGTCACTAATTGCCCTAAGAATTTTAATAGCAATTAACGATGACTTATCGAGCCAGGCATGGTTCTCTTGTCTCCATTTTGCTTTTTCAAGCCATCCGGATTTTTCCTTACTTACTAACTTTTCAAAGTTGATTATTCTTTCCGTTTTCATGGTCTTCAAATAACTAATTCATTAAAAGAATCAACATCAATAACACCTTGATCTTTTAAATAGTTCCTGCATTTATCCAACTTAATTAATTCTTTTTCTGTATGAAGTCTTCCCTCCATTTTATGCGTAAGTTTTATGGCACCACCGGTTATTACATAGGTATTTGTATCAATTCGTAAAGCATATAATCTCAGCCATCTTCTTTTTGATTTTTGTTTTGCCAAATCAAGAATTCGCCATTCACTATTGTCAAGGTTAACAAACATGGAATCAAAATTTGGCCTGAATACCGATGATAAACTTAGAAACTTATTGCGCAGAGGTGATGCTTATTTACTTGTTTCAAAAATGGCCTTATCTACATCAATTTTATAATATTTTAAATCTTTACTGTTTGCTTCAAAGAACTTTCGGAGCATTTCGATATCACTCCACTCATCGAATAACCTTTCAAGTTCATCAAATTCTTCATCAGCGTATTTAAACGAATATAAATATGGCTCAAATATAGGAACTATTTCCATTAAATCAACTTATAGGTTTATTATTTTGTCGTAAATTGTCTTTTAATATTTTGATTGTCGTTTGCAATTTCAATAAAATGCATTTGTGGATCACCTAACTTCGATTTAAGTTGATTACTCTTATTGCATCAATATTTTAGAATCAGTGATAAAGGTATTGAAAATATCAGCTTGCCCAGAAAATTAAAGAAAAAGTTGTTAACAAGAAAACAACCGATTCTTCCTTTAAAACTTTTGAAGTTCTCGAAGGGAAGTTTTAATAGGGTTACCCCACTCAAATTTTCACAAGTTATTGATCGCTCCTCGATACGGTAAAGGGGTTCCGGTGGCCCTAAATCCTTCGGATGCGTTCAGTTTGCCGGCGAGAATTTCCTCCCTTTGGGTGGGACGGCAAACAGACATGCACCCCGTTCAACTGTTGTGGATACAAATAAAATAGTCCCGCAAGTTTTCAGTGATTATTTATTCCTCCCCAATCTGATAGCAAACCATTGTTGTTTCCCCGCGCAGGTAAAGTTTCCCGCCCACGATCATTGGTTGCTGAGGGATACCAAGCGGAATACCTGGCGCTACCCTGCCAAATTCCTTGTAACCATTCCGGCCAGCTTCCGCAAGGACCAGCTCATCCTTTTTGGTAATAGCAAAAATCAACCCATCAGCAACTGTTAATTGACGGTCGGTCCTCCATTCCTCGCCCTCCTGTTGCCAAATCAAACGCCCATCCTCCAGAGAAGTGCATTGCATTGCATCGTGCTCCGTGCCCTTACCAAAACCGAATATTGCACCATCAACGATACTTGGGGTATGGTACATATTGCATTGTAACCGCGCATCCTTATAAATTAGCTTCGGAATGATACTATCTCCTTTAACCGTCATCTCCAGGCATTGCGAAAAACTCACAGCACCCTGGAAGGCTGACAAAAAGAGGCGCGACCCAATGGCTACCGGTGTAGGCACGATTCCCGATGAGGTCGGATTTTCCAGTTTCCAATGCCAAAGTACCTGACCCGTAAGCGCATGAACACCCATAATATCATTACGAAATACCGGGACAATTATTTGCGGGATATCACCAACCATCTGATAAGTAAGCGATGCTCCAGTTACGAAGACACGCTCATGCCCGGCATCAATGCTCTCGGGGACTTTCCAGAGAAGCTTCCCGGTTCGCTTATCCACGGCTGCCAGGGCGTTTTCACGACCTCCCCCTCCAATATAAAGTACATCATTGACAATTAGTGGTGTGCTGCCCTCCGAGCAATTGAATTCTTTATGCTCACTCCAGATGATGCTGCCGTCTTCAGTATTCAGGCAGAAGCATGGACAACGTGGTTCCCAGAGATCATCATTCTCAGCCTCATAAGGGAAAACATACAACCTGTTGCCGTCCAGAATTGGTCCGTTCACAGGCCCGGTGACAACATGGTGATTATCTTTGGACACAAGTAACTTTTTCCACAAAGTCTTGCCGGTTGCAGCTTCCAGACAAATCGCATACTGCTGTTTGTCGGTCTGCACAAGTGTGTATATTCGTCCGTTCCCAGCTACAATCGAGCTCTTGCCGTTGCCAATTGCTACACGCCAAAGTTCTTGCGGCCCAACGGCCGGCCAACTGCGAAATAACCGCGACGACTCTTGAACATTATTTCCGTTATTAGGTAAAAAACGGTTCAGGCTGGCTTCTTTCTTTTGAATTTCAGGTATCCGGGCGGGATTTTTAAGAAGGTCCTTTTCAGGATCGGAAGTGATTGGTGCTGAACCCACTGTCGCGGTAAAGGCAGTCAAAGAAAATGAAAGAATCAGTAGCAGGCAATTTATGATGATGAGCTTTTTCATTTGTATCCTATTTAGCTGTTAATGTATTGATGTGGAGGTTGCGATACTCCATTTGTCCGCGATCAGCTTCCAAACCAATTGGACCGGTAGCAGGAAGAACAAGCGCCTCTTCGAGTACTTCTCCGTTACAAGTGCAGCGGGCAACATTGTTTTTTACAACAACCTCAATCAAATTCCAGTCTTGCGGTTTGTACATTTTAAGCTCTTTGTAGGGACCTGCAACGAGGTAGTCACGACATTGTAATTGCATTCCACGAATGAAAATGCCGCTGTCGGCATTCACTGAAGCACGGAACTCAACGGTGAAAATGAAGTCTCCAGGGTACTCTTGTTTTGTATATAGCTGACCGTACCGCGAACCACCTTCGATGAAAGGATGAACAGTGATGATTCCATCCTGACCGGAATAGCGATGGTCTGAGGATTCTGTCTTGCCATCGAATGATTCAAAAACTGTACCATCCTGTTTCTTAATAAGGTATCCCCAGCCGGTTAAATCTTTACCATTGAATGGATTACTAAAAGTCGAAACCTGCATGGCAATCAATTGCATGGTTCGTTCCATGATTGGGGCATTGTTCCCGATGGGCTTAGCGGACAAATCGGTTAGTGTCGTCACTGTAAGAAAAAATAGTATGACAAGTCTGAGTAAACAGCTCATCGGCCTGCATCCTATTTTGATTTTATCAATGTAACAATTTCGTAAGGCAAATTTTCCTGGCATATGTTTAGTTTTAACTACTTATGCTGACAAATGTAATTATTTATGCGAATTAATTGACCACCTGAAGCTTTTTGCCTGTATAATTAGTAACTTGTCGCCAGCTTTATGGGTAAGTTTTTCGCTTGCTTTGGTTTGACCCAACCAGTTGTTATATTGATCGTTAAACTGAGTATGCCCATAGTCTTCCGGGTGTGTCTGAAAGTATTCTTTCCACAACGCTTCGCGTGTGCCTCCGGGAAGAAGCAATTGCAGTTTAAAATACGGAAAACAGGAGGCCAGCTCTTCGTAACGATCACTGCCCGAAGCTGAACGAAAAGGGAAAAGCTCTTTCAATTCCACATCGCTCAATTGGAGTAAAGTAGTATATCAACTTCCCGTTGCTTTCTCCCCTGATTTCCAGATAAATTAATTGCCGAACTTCCTTGATATCTATCTGTTTTGCAGCCATACCCCTGATTTAATTTGTCAGGGATAAGATAGAGATCATTCCTTTTAATTACGAGCATCTGGCACAACTTCGACCGAAACGCCTGGCATAACTTGAAGCGATATAAATGGCACAACTTCGACCGTTTTATCTAATTGAAGAAAGATATCCGGTAATTTTATAAAGATTGAAGCAAATAGTAGGAGGTTAATCCATTTAAAAACTTAGCCTTTAAGAAGGAATTCTGTTATCGTATCAAAAGGCAACCGACTACCTTTAAACTTGACCGTATAAATAAAATAGTCGCAAGCTGCTTCATCCATTTTCCCGGTATGGTAAGCTTCTGCCAAAAAATCCATCGTAGTGAGATATACAATGTTATTTTCCTGGCAATATTGTGTAATATCCTTAAGATTACTGCTTCCGATCACATCGTTGTGGTAACGGCAATAAGCCATACAGGCGCTTTCGCCTTTCCCGTATTTTTTCTTCAACTGGTTATATTCTCTGAAAACGTTGATCTCTGTTTTAATTTCAAGTTCTTTAACAAGCTTAAAGTTAAACAAGTTGTTAACCTCGATTTTGTGTTCTTGAGATAATGCTTCATGATAAACAATATCAGGAATATACATTTTGTTGGTAAAAATATGGGGTAACTGACCTAAGGCACCCCCTTTACTAAAGTGAATGATCACATCAGCATCGAGAATAATCTTTTTTTTGGGATCAATTTTCTTCATCAGAAACAATTTCATTCACATCGATCCCGATTGATAACATTAATTCCTGGTAATGACTTTCCGAAATTTGATCCTTTTCGAACAGCTTATTGGCCAGCGAACCAAACGTTCCAAGGATTGCTTTGGCTCCGGTATATTCATACAAATCAACGGAATAACCATGTTGCCTGGCGCCTGTTTTAATCTGTATTGAATACTTTTCAACAAAACTCTTGCTTGCCAAATCCATTTTGGAGAGTTGATTTAGCAGTGCGGCACGCGAAGAACCGTATGTCTGTTCGATTCGAAGCAGAGTAGCCAGTTTTATCTGGTCTTTACCCAATTCTTCGTCTGAAATCAACTGCAAAATACCTTCTTCGGGTAATAGCAGATACGAAGCAAATATATCAGCCATCCGTTCATTGCCATTTTTTCTGGGGAAAAGCCCTGTCTGACATTTGTGCGGAGTAAAGTCTTTATCATAAAACAAATGATACAACTCGTGTCCGATAGTAAAATTCTGTCGTCCAACAGAGTGATTACAGTTAACTAGCATAAACCTGCTATCACCATCTTTAATGGAAAGGCCCGAAAAATCCTCGCTCAGAGGTTTAAATATCGAAAGGATATCCAACTTTTGCAATAGACTGTTGAATCCAATAGGTTCTGTACTATTGTAACCAAAACGATTTCTGAAATCAGCAACGTATGATTTAAGCCTGTATTCCATCAGTATTTATTGTTCTCATTTTAAGATAGTTCTTTACTATCCTTTTGAAATAGACAATATGTTCGCGATCGGAGGCGGTCAATTCATCGGCTCGGAATGCAAGAGCGAGGTCGGGCTGAATTTCAGAAGGATTCTCTTCCAGGAAAGTTTCTATATCAACATTCAAATATTCTGATATCTTCTCTAAGTGTAACAGAGAAACTTCTCTCTTCTCATTTTCATAGTAGGATAATACTTCACGCTTTATACCACAGTAATTAGCTATATCCTCTTGGCTTACACCGATTTTTTCTCTAAACAATTTAATGTTCTTTCCTATCTGATTTGTCATGATATATCTGCTTTAAGCGTTACAAAAGAACGAATTAATTTTTACAAATCAAATTATTTGTAACATTTTTTATTTTTTTTTACTTCAATTTTAATTTTCATATAATTTGATATTGAATATGTTGCGGTTAAAAACAATTTTGTTAAATTAGCAGGCTGCATAACCCAAGACATAGATGAAAACAGTTCCCAAATTACGGAGGGCGTTTATGACATTGTAAAGGGATGGCTGATGCAGCGGGAAGAATTGTTCAAACAAAGGGCACCCGGGAATACTTGCTTATCGGCTTGGGCCGGAAGAGCTGGTTGATCTGTGGGAATCATGACACGGCCGAAAATGCAACATAACTCTCTTTTAAGTTTTAGGAATGATGCGTAATAGTATTTAGTGAGCCACCAATTCCTTTCAGCATGTCGCGGTGCCTGGCTCTGAGCAGACCTTCTGCGGTGAACAGCGTCATCTGAGTATCATCAGTAAATTCACCAGTTCCATCAGCAAATTCAATGTAATCAGTTACTCCTGATGGGCTATAAAGTCCCTTTATTTCCTGGATGCTCAAAAACTCAATAGGTGCACCCAGGGCATCACCGATTGCTCCCCCTAAAAGGCAGGCGATGTAGTTTTCCTTAAGACATTTAATGATCATATTTTATGATTGCTAGATTCCAGGACTTTAAAGAACTTTTTCTATAACTCAGATTCGATATGACGGTAAAATCCATCAACTAATAGATGTCCATCATCAATAAACCATATCATGTCGTCCGCATTTCCAAAAACTTCACTTGGATAATAGGGAACCAATATGACTGAATCCAAGATACTAAACCAGAAATAGTTCTCTAATTCTCTTCACTAATCGTAGTTTCCAATTGAATTGGAATACCAAATTCCAAATCACTTTCATCAAATTCGTATTTCGAGAATATTTTTTTTAATATTCTTATTTTAGTCATGGTATCGTTGGCCGTATAAATATAAAGACCTTCCGCAATTAGCCTATTCCAGGTTTCTTTTTTTGCCGAAAAATCCACGGAATTTTCTTCCAATAATTGATAAAGTGGTGTCGAATCTATTTCATAGATCAATTTTGCAACATCAACTATCATATCAGACCATGCAGTCACTTTATATTGAATTCCCATAAATGTGAAAGAGGAAATAATTTTCCCTTTAAAAATAAAGTCTTCATCAAGAGGGTGTACTTCCGGGAATTGTATAATTGGTTCAAAAGTAGTAATTGAAAACTTCCATAAGTCAGTAGCCAACAGCCATAATTGGGAACGGCGAGTTTTCAATTCGTCTTCTCCCCATTTATCGCATTTAGATACATAACCATTTAATCGTAAATTACTGTCTTTGAATCCGTCTTTAATATCTCGTTTTTCAATAAATGGACGATTCTTGTATTTACTGTTGTAACCGGTTAATGTCAAATTCGCAAGCGTGTTCAGCCAATCATTATAAATACGCTCATATTCCGGGCCAAGATCTCTTTTCCATTGTTCCGTAATTGTTTGTGGCATGATATGTTCCACAGAAAAGGTGCCTTCCGTCATGTTTTTAATTACTTCAACCTTTTCTTTACTATCCCTGTTTTCGAAGCGATTAAACAAATACATTTTGTTTTTCGAATTCATCGAATAGACATTACGGGTCAGTAAAGCTTGTTTGAACTCGACATCATCAGGATATTTCGATGAACTTTTTTTGTTCAATAAAATATAAATAAATACATCGGAATAATTGTCATTTTCAGATTTAAGCTTCATCACATCTTTGTGAAGGGTACAAAATATTTTATTCAAAGCATTTGTACCGTAACTGCATATCATCCGACGAAATATAAATGATTCAATCGTTGAAAGTACCTTAAGGTAGGCATCTTCCTGTTCATTTTTATCTTCCGCATATTTGAAAAAAGCCATCAAAAATGAATTGATGATACTCATATCCATTTGTGTCAATCGTTTCAGAATAGTACAAACTTTTGGTGTATATTTTGTTGCCTGTGTAAACTCCTGATAAATTTTAGCATAGCTAACCATCTCAGCCAATACTTTCTGAACATCCATCGGAGCTTTGGGATTCTCGATAAATTCTTTGAAGGTAGGGTGTACATTGTCGATTACAGGAATACGACCTTGTTTTAGCGATAAATAATCGCGAACAAAGGCACTTACTTTAAAATTAGTCAGCTTTTCAATTGGATTCCAGTAGTTTTCGTAATATTCTTCCTGTCGATCAGCATCCAGTCCCATTAATACATAATTGCGAATTTTGTCGCTTTCCTCCAGGTCGAGACCAGTTGAGTTTAAACTTTCGAAAATTGACTGCGGTTCATCTTCCTTTTCAAGAAATATATCAATGATTTTCAGTTTATCAAGAGCCTCACTTAATTCTTCGAGCGTAATTTCCTTCAGTTGAATACGTTCGTAAAAATAAAGGTAATTTGTTGTCACATTTGACTTGTGATCGAAGTTATCCTTTTTATTCAAAATGATATTGTCAAATGCATTGCAATCATTTTTAATCAGTTTCAATCGCATTTTACGCTCCGCAGGATTGTATCTGTCAATTAAGAATGTTTCCTCGATATACTTGCAAAGGTTCTGGTTTTGGGGTACGATTGTTCCTTCTTTAATCAGATTAACTATTGCAGCAAGTATAAGTGTAATACTCGTTAGTCGTTGTTGACCATCAATAATCAAGTAATCGTTTCTGCTTCCGTTATTCGCAGAAGCATAAACCACGCTCCCAAAGAAATGGCTTTTTTTGTTGCATTTCGCAGTTTTAACCAAGTCGTTGAATAGCTGAGTGCAATTAACTTTTTTCCAATCATAATTACGCTGATAAACAGGTATGATAAATCTGTTTCTGGCGCCATCTATAAACTCTGTTAAAAATCGATCCTGTCCTTTCATTTATAAAATATTTTTTTGTTTTATTAATTCAAATCAAAATCCCTCTTCTTCCAATTCGACAGTAATCAGCTTGCAAGTAAAATCCGTTTCAATGTGTCCTGCATGGCTAATTTGAAAGCATCATCTTTGGCAATTAACCGATATAAGTCAAGTTCGCTTTTACGTTGTTTCGACATGACTTCATCAAAGATTTTGTTAAAAGCAATTTCCCTGTTTTGAGTATCGGCATTCTCCGAATATTTCTCCTTGAAATCAGGATGTGTTCTCATACTTTGTGCCAGATTCACAAACTTCACCCTTTGTTCTTCAGGTGTTGCCTCCCAACCCTGAAACCACCGTTCATTAAAAGCCAGGATAATTATATCGAGGGGATCGTCATCATCGTCACCACCATGTGCGCCTCGTGGATTTGGGTTTTGTGGATCTAATTCAGTTTCCGTTGCATCCAGACCAATGCTTACATTTAATTTTACCCGCTCCAGTCCGTACGTCGAAAGGTCAACCGAATTTAGCAGTTCATCCATGGCATCCTTACCAGGATCTTCAATAACCAGTTTTGGAATCAGAAATTTCAAGAACCAAAACAGCATTTCCCATTTTAGGACCTCGTAAGGTAAAATGGCAGCCATTTGTCCATAAATTTTCACAAACTGCTTGGCTTTGATTTTGAAGTCAGCTTTTTCATTGTTGTCCAGCTCCAGCCCTGAATTAAAACGATCAGCCGCAAAATCAATAATCGGACTTAATTCCTGTGCATTCACATTGTCGAAATATTTATCAACAAAATCCTTTACCTCAGACCATTCATAAACACCAACACTATCCAGATTAGATTTTAACTCATGCAATACATTTACATCAGTCGCTCTGTTTAAGGTAGTTGATGTATAGAAGGGGTCAAATGATATTCGGATATCCTCGGTCGAATTGAAGAAATCGAGCACAAACAGATCTTCTGTTTTCTTCCCTAATTTGTCGGCAGAACGGTTTAACCTCGATAAAGCCTGCACTGCCATCACTCCTTGCAATTTCTTGTCTACATACATCGCGGTAAGTTTTGGCTGGTCAAATCCGGTGAGGTATTTGTTGGCAACCACCAAAATACGGTACTCATCTTCATCAAATTTGACACGTGTATCTTTTTCAGCAAAACCATTGATGGCATCTTCCGAATACTCAATTCCATCTACTTTTTTCTTTCCGGAGAAGGCGATAAGGGCTTTAAATGGATTTCCTTTTTCTTTCAGCAATCCTTTGATCGCAAAAAAATACCGGATGGCAGATTCAATATTTTGGGTGGCTACTATTGCTTTTGCTTTCCCCTTTAGCTTTTTCGGATTTACCACTTTTGTCAAAAAATGGTCAAGCATAATGTCGGCCTTTGTGGTAATAATTTGTTTGTCACTTTCCACATAAGCCCTGAGTTTCTTTTGTGCTTTTGCAGTATCAAACAGCGGATTATCCTCTATCGACTTTTCTATTTCGTAATAACTCCGGTAAGTGGTGTAATTGGCCAGCACATCGAGAATAAAACTCTCTTCGATGGCTTGTTTCATTGAGTAAAGGTGAAAGGGTTTGAATTTTCCATCTTCCTGCTTAATCCCAAATTTCTCCAGGGTGTTGGGCTTGGGTGTTGCGGTAAAAGCCAGATACGAAGCATTTCCCTTCATTTTCCGCGAACGCATAGCCTCTAATATTTTATCTTGGGGATCGGGATCTTCTTCATCGTTCCCGTTGTTGCCCATTGCGCGGTTCATATTGTCGGCTGCCGATCCGCTCTGACTGCTGTGCGCCTCGTCGATAATAACTGCAAATCTTTTGTCGCTTAAATCGGCAATCCCGTCTACAATAAACGGAAACTTCTGAATGGTGGTAATGATGATTCGTTTACCACTCTCCAGGTTTGCTTTCAATTCCTTGGATGAATAAGCCGGGGCAACAATATTTTTGACTTCCGAAAAATCTTTGATGTTATCACGTAATTGGTTGTCGAGCAATCTTCTGTCTGTCACTACAATCACCGAATCAAACAGTGGATTCGAAATGCCTTTGCTGCCGGGAACAGTATCACTTTCGGGATAGGTTTCGATCAGTTGGTAAGCGGCCCAGGTAATTGAATTTGATTTACCCGAACCGGCAGAGTGTTGTATCAGGTAGGTTTGACCAACTCCCTTTTTACTTGCATCGGCAATGAGTTTCCGCACAACATCCATTTGATGGTATCGTGGAAAAAACAAAGTCTTTTTACCCAATGGATCTGATTCTTTGCCATCAAACCTTACAAAATGCTGGATGATATTTGCTATACTTTGCCGTGTAAGCACTTCATCCCATAAATAGGAAGTTTTATGCCCGAATGGGTTGGGAGGATTCCCTTTCCCAAAATTATGACCAAGATTAAATGGCAGAAAAAAAGTATCTGCACCGTTGAGTTTCGTGGTCATATATACTTCGTCGGTATCCACTGCAAAATGGACGATGCAACGACCAAAGTTTAACAACGGCTGCGAAATATCACGCTTAAATTTATACTGATTTTGACCGTGAACCTTTGCATTCTGACCGGTCCAATGATTTTTAAGTTCCAATGTCGAAAAAGGCAAGCCATTTACAAACAGGCCCATATCTATCTCTTCCTTGGGGTTGACAATGGAGTACATTAACTGGCGGGTAACGCTGAATTCATTGCTTTCGAACAGGTTTTTCACCGTTTCACTGCTGCTTGCCATGGGTAATTGGTAGAACAGGGTGAAATGAGCGTCGTCGATCTCTAATCCTTTACGCAACAACCGGAGAATACCATATTTCTTCATCAACCGGTCAAGCCGTTCCAGAATCTTTAATTTCCAGTCGCTATGCTTTTGCAGTTTCGCCAGCTCTTCTTTTTGAGTAGTTTCCAGGAAATGCCAGAAACGCCTTTCATCGATGGCATACTTAGTATTGAAATCAAACGGTGAGCCAATATAATAGCCATTGCCGCTACGGTATAATTCTACCCGATCGGTAACCGCACTACCTGCAATTCCTTGTTCTTTGAGTTCCTCAAGACAAAAGCCGGTTAAGTGTTTTTCGATGGCTGATTCGAGAGCTTGTTCGTTGGTTTGGCTGGTTGTCATTTTTTATTTTCCAGTAGTTGTTTTAATGTTAATCCCTTTTCTGTTAAGCGGTATTGTTGGTTTGGATTGAATCGATTATCCGGATCGGTCATTTCAATGAAACCGGCTTCCAAAGCGGGTTTCAGGTAATTTTCCCTGAAATTCGGATTGTGCCTTAAATCAAGTATTTGCATGAGTTCCTGGCGACTTTGCGACTTTGAAAGTACCATTAACAGCCGTTTTACAAGTTCGTCTGCCTGGTCGGTTCCCTGGTCGGTAGCTTGGTCGGTAGCTTGGTCGGTTACTTGGTCGGTTACTTGGTCGGTTACTTGGTCGGTAATATAATCATTAAAAGTTTTGTTAATCTCTCCGTCGAACTGCTTCTGGCTCGATGCACGAGCCAATAAACTATTCTTTAATTCTATTCCCTTCAGGGTAATTCTGTATTTTTGATGTTGACTTTTTAATTTACCGGACAGTGTCATCTCGATAAAACCATCTGCCAGTGCAGGTTCTAAATAATTTTTCACAAAGTGTGATCTATTTCTCAATTCAAGAGCATCCATCAGATGAACCCGACTCATTTCATTTTCGATGATCATTACCAAACGCTGCGCTAGTACTGCTATATCGATATAAGTAACGTTTGCATCATAACTATTAGTAGTCTCATCATGTATGGTATCATGTATGGTATCATGTATGGTAACAGCTGAAGGTCTCCAAATTGTAAGTTTAAAACCTTCATCAAGTATGATAAGTGGTGGTTTTAAACCTCGTTCATTCATCAGCTTATACATTTCAAGAGTACCAGTACCATATCTTTCAATATCACCGGTTAAAAACATACAACCGGCAAGCAGTGGATTATGCGGATAAGAACTATGAGGAACTTTAAGATCAGCTATATCCAATTCAGGAGGCAAACTGCCCGGATTACTGATTTCAATACGGTCTCTAAAAACCGAGACCTGAATACTTCCTTTACTGTAATAATCCCGATGGGCAACAGCATTTATAATAGCTTCAGCTATTACAGCCCTCGGGATTTCATAAATTGTGTCAACCTGGTTGCTTATATCCCTGGTTCCGGTTGACAAGTTTAATTTTGACAAGATAAAATCTACTGCTTCATCGGCCACTTCGAAAACCGTACCTCCAAATTCTTTATAATCGGGAATGGGCTTTTGAACATGTACCCCATGAAAATGGGCACATTTTATGGTTGACGAAGGAAAGTACAATTGCGGATCGGGAGCAAAAGCCAGTAACGCACTGTTCACCAATTTACCTTCCCGTGTCATACGCAGGTGTGTTAAAACCTTTTCAACCGAGGCTGTATCTCTTAGCGGAAAGTTTCGCTTTTTACGGGCGATAGAAACAAACTCCCTGATCTTATTTTCATCAACTACCTTAAAATCAGCAGTCGGGTGCAAACTGTCATCGAAGTCGTGGCTTTCAATTTTGCCTGTCTGTTTTAAAAACCAAACACAGGAACTGAAAACTGCTTCTTTCAATGATTCGATATCAGAAAACTTCTTCCGGGAAACATCCTGTTCAATTTTCCGGATAAAAGCCGATTCTTTAGTGTGGCGCTCAATTCCTTTCATATCTTTAATGAAAATCCACCTGGGCAAATGCTTGTTTTTAGCCTGATCATACTCCCTCTCGGTAGGCGAAATGCCTTCCGAATCTTCATAACCATAGGTTTCGCCTAACAATCCGATATATATATCCGAATCTACTACCTCGTTGATGTAAACTTTGCCGGGGGAGTGCGTATTGGCGGGTACCTCTTCGAACAAAAACGGCTCAAAAAAAGAACCCATTAAAGGATCATGCCTGAAATAACGGGCTAGTTGCATCCGCTCTTCGGCAAATTCGTTTTGCACACTCGATATGAAAATTTTTAGTTTTTTCACCACTCCAATTGTTTATGTTTTAAAGATATTGAAAATATTCACTCAGTTTTGCCCTCCTTTAATTCAGACTTCCAGGGGAAAATAGCCCAGCCATCTTTAGTAGAAGAGATTCTACCTTCAAAACCAACAAGGTCTAAAACGTGTACAAGTAGGAAAACTTCTATTTGTACTTGCATTTCATACGCCTCTTTTGTGGAGAGATTAGGAGGAAACATCCCGGAGTGAGCCAGCGAATCCCTTAATTCTTTTACTTTTTCAAAGTCAATTTCAATTTTCCAATTATTTTGAATCAAGTGATCTTTTATTTTTCTCACAAAAGCGGTATCCCAAGGTTGTATTCTTGAAATACTTTTAACAATAGCATTTTGCTGTTCATCGGAGAATGAATCGGTATGTTCGTCAAAGAATGATTTAGCCTGTTCTTTGAGAAAATATTTTAATTGCTTTAGAATACTTTTTATCTGAAGCGAATTGTCAGAATTTAAGTTTTCAAATACTGTTTTTTGTCCCAGCCTTTCTAAAGACGTTGTCAGCACTAGAAGCCCTGTTTCCATTAAACCGCAAGCAGCAGATGTTGCTAAGGCGTGTCCAATATCGATGATGCTTGTTTTATCGAACGAATCAATTGTTTCAAGTTTTTGTAGTCCTCTATTTAAATAGTCAGGATACTGATGGGTACTTTCCAGAATGTTGCTTCGCATTCCGAAGAGTTTACCCATCATCTTTTTTTTAGAATATATTAAAGTGTTATTATTGCACTTCATGTATCCAAAATAGACTTCAGAGGCTGTTAAAGGCCTAATTAAGAGACATATATCTCGCAACAAGTCAATTGCACTATCAATTTCAAGCTCGCTTCCTGAAATTGTTACAAAATTACCCTCTGAAACAGTTCCCGACATTCGTATGGTTCTTTGAGCCAACTCTTGAGATGTTGATGATTTGGAGAAAGCAATCTCGTAATCCTTAAATTTAAAAGAGAATTCATGAGGAAAGTAAAATCCTAACAAAACTGTTTCAATTGTATGAATCGATTGCGATTCCCCAATCATTAGTTCGGAACAATTTGCCACCATAAGTGAATTTTGTTGATTGTAGTCTCCAAATAAACAGCCATTACAAATACGTCCATCCTCAAGTTTTCCATTGAAAGTTGCTCCATCAAATTCATCAAAACAATGAAATGGGGAGTGAAATGAAATATATGCCTTAGCAGCATTACAAGTAATTTGAAATGGCAAGTCAAAATTCTTTTCGCCAAAATGAAAAGTACCATCTCCGCAGAAAACTGTAATTGGAACCTCTTTAGTGATTGTACTATATATTGAATCTGTTTCTTGCATTATTCAATTATGTTATGATATTAATTATCAGCTAATTTACTTTTATTTTCCCCGTTACCGCACTATTTATCAAACTCGCCTTGTACTCCTTCAACTTCTCTATTTCCTGCTCTTTGAGCGAAATGGCAGTGGCGATTTTGGAAGTGATGGTTTCGATAAATTCTGAAATTATGTTTTGCTCTTTTATTGCTGGAAATGGAATCTTAATATTTCCAATACTATTGGTCGAGATATTTGGTTGTTGACCAGTAATATCTATTTCTCTTTCAAACGATTGAACAAACAATGAATCTAAAATTATAAAGTAAATCCATTTCTTATTTAAATTTTCTAAAGGCTTTAAAACCGCATTTCTTTGATTCAATAATATTTTAAAATCATCTTCTATGATTGTCGCTTTAATTCCAGTAGATATAATAGGACGGGTTAACGCAAAAACTAAATCATTTTTATTGACACGAAATTGAGGTAATTGATAATAGTATTTTTCATCAATAAAAGACTCATCTGACCAATCGGTCTTCATCGTTTGAATATTTGCAATCTTCATCACGCGTACGCCTTCATCTTTAAATTCATTGCTATTAAAAGCATATCCATTAATAATTTTGCCGAGTTGTTTAATTTTCTTCACCTCCCAACCCTCCGGTATTTCCCCAATCCATTCCACGCCGCTGTCTTTTAGTTTTACGTCAGGATTTAAACCACGGGTAACAGCTTTGTGAATGAGTATTTGCCGGCGTTCTTTGAGCAAGTCTATTTGCTTATCTTTGATGCCAATGGCTTGGTCGATCAAAGCGGTTTTGCGATCGAGAAAGGTGGCAATGGCAGTTTGCTCGGGAAGAGGAGGAACTAAAACTGTAACTCTTTTAAAATCTTCATAATGCATATCCCACTGTCCAACTCTGACTCCATAGGATATTCTATTATATTCACCGATATAGGAATTGCATCTAAGTAATCGATGAAGATATTCAGAGTAAATATTCTTAGAAGTAATTTTACATGTAATATATGCAGGACTGACAATTCCTTTAAAGGAACTGACCCCCATTGAACCTTGCCAGGCTTTCATTTTGTTGACAACTAAGTCGCCAGGCGCAACTGCTTTGTAATTAGTTTTGTCTAGTGAAGTGGCATTATGGTTATCATCCCGTGAATCTTTCTGAATTACTCCATATTCGCGATAAACTGATAAAACCTCAAAGTCAGGATGATTTTTATCACTTTTTAATTCCATTAAAGATACTAATGATACTGCCATCCAATGTTCCGGAATTTCGCCCAACCATGCCTCTCCGGAGTGTTTGTAGGTGGGGTATTTGGGTAGGTTAATCATTGTCGAGTTCATATTTAATTTTGTCGGCATTAATTAATTGGCGCAATTCTTCTTCTTTTGGTAGGTATAAACGGTATTTGCTGGCAAATAACTTCTCATTTTCAGCCAGTACCGAATATTTCACAATGGTTTCATCTTTTTCAGTACACAGAATTAGCCCGATGGTTGGATTGTCGTCGTCACCCTTTTTCAAATCGTTGTACATACGAACATACATATCCATCTGGCCAATGGCTTCGTGGCTAAGCTTACAGGTTTTCAGGTCGATAAGCACAAAACATTTGAGGTAAAAGTTATAAAATACGAGATCGATAAAAAAATCGGAAGTGTCGGTTACAATGTGTTGTTGACGGGCAACAAAAGCAAAACCTTTGCCTAATTCCATTAAAAACAATTGCAAGTGGTTAATTAACGCAGTTTCAATGGTGTTTTCGGTATGCCGGGTTTCGACAGGCAAACCTAGAAACTCAAATATATAAGGATCTTTAATAATGTTTGCAGGTTTTTCATTTACGTCGGTCATGGGTTCAATTACCCGGCCTAAATACTGCGATGAAATATTCCGTTGTAAGGTTCGGGTATCCCAATTCCCCTCTGTTGCAAGTTGAATATAGCGATTCCGGGAGTCCGGCTTATCAATTCGACTTAGTATCCGATAATGTGTCCAACTCAATTTGGTACGCACCGCGTTCCAAATTGGGAAAGCCAGATAGAAAGCCCTGATGTTATTCAGGTTTCTTTCGTCGAATCCTTTACCAAATTCGAGCGTTAATTGTTTACTTAGGTTTTTTAAAATAGATTTTCCATAAGCTGCTTTGTGTCTTCCCTCTTGCTCGTCTTCAACAATCAGGCACCCAATTTCCCAATACATTTTCAACAAAATAGCATTGTTGCTGCTATACGCAATCGATCGGGACTCGGCTATAACAGCCGCAATTGAAGCAAGCAGCGAAGTATTATTTTCGAGTTTAGTCATTGTTTTCTCTGTTCATTCTCTAATTTTAAATTGGCTTAATCTTCAACCAATTGTCGCTATAGTCTGGCGACAATGTTCCTATGTCATGCTTAATATTTCACGAATTAAACCATCGCTCTCACTTTCCAAAGTCAGAATATCAGCCGAAACGTCTTCAATGCTTCGCAGTGGTTTGTGCCGGTAGAAGTATTTGTTAAAACTAATCTCGTAGCCTGTTTTGGTGGCATCAAGGTTAATCCAGGCTTCCGGAACATGGGGTTTTACTTCACGGAGAAAATAATTGTAGATGTTTTCTTTGAGTGGCACGTTTTCGGTGTCGCGCAAATCACTTTCTGTTTCGTATTCAATATATTCGCCCTTTTTACCCGAGGCAAAATAACCAAAGTCAGCCAATTGGTTTACAGTACATCCCAAATGGCCGAGCAGTTGTTCCAGTTTTTCGCCCGTCAGTTTTGTAATGCCTTTTACCACTTTTTCTGCCGATGCATCGTACCAGCTTACCGCATTTAAAATGGCATTCTTTTCGGCAGGAGATACGTTGCTCTTCAAGGCTTTTGCTGCTTCATTCACTTTATCGCGGAAAAGATTATAGTCGTTGTACTCGTTGGTGCCAATTGCTTTCATGAGTTCGGTTGCCCTGGTCATCAAATCGAGTTGCTTTTGCCAGGTTGAAGCGCTCACCAATGCCCGGCTTTGTTTGGAATTCAGGTTCAGTTCCTGTTTTTCGCACCAATCGAGGATGGTTTTTTCGTATTTTGAAAGTTGGGTATAAATAGCTGCTCCAAACTGTTCATACGCCCATTGCATTGGTTCCCGCAACGATTTGTCAAAGCGTAATTCAGCAATTCGTTCTGCGGTAAATTGCGCTTTCAGTCGTTTGGGGCGCTCAATGCTGACTTTATAATAACCAAAATCTTTATTGTCAAATATTTGTGAAGCAATCCCTTCTTCACCGGTGCGCTCAATTGTTTTCATCCCGGAATACACCGAAACTATTTCATGGATATGTTCAGGAGCAAATTCGCAGTTTTTGTTCCCGAGGTTTTTGCGGAGTTTGCGGTAAAGCTGTCCGGCATCAATCAACTGAACTTTACCTTTTCTGCCGGGCATTTTACTGTTGCTCAATATCCACACATAGGTAGTAATCCCTGTGTTGTAAAACAAATTGTTGGGCATCTGCACAATGGCTTCCAGCCAATCGTTTTCGATGATGTACCTCCGGATATTGCTTTCGCCGCCACCGGCATCGCCCGTAAACAGGCTCGATCCATTGTGAACTGAGGCAATCCGTGAACCCGCCGGACTTTGTTTTAATGTCTTCATTTTATTAACCATCTCCATCAGAAACAACAACTGTCCATCCGAAGAGCGGGGTGTTGCATCGGCATCTTCTTCAATACCCCAGTAGTTTTTTAGCTTGACCTGGAAACGGGGATCGATAATCTCCTTCCCGTCTTTGATGTATTTTTGCTCGCTTGCCCACGATTTCCCGTAAGGCGGATTCGAAAGCATAAAGTCGAATGTTGTTCCGGCAAATTCATCGGTAGATAGGGTCGAACCAACACGGATATTCTCAGGATTGTTGCCCTTGATCATCATATCAGATTTGCAGATCGCATAAGTTTCGTCATTGATCTCTTTCCCATACAAATAAACATCGCCTTTTGCACAAATTTCACCTTCGTCGTCCTTGATAAAGTTTTGAGATTCGGTAAGCATACCGCCGCTTCCGCAAGCCGGGTCGTAGATGGTCATTACAGGTGGCAATTTGTCTTTTACCGGTTCGAAAATAATATGTGTCATAAGGTCGATCACCTCACGCGGGGTAAAGTGTTCTCCGGCTTCTTCGTTGTTTTCTTCGTTGAACTTACGGATCAATTCTTCAAACACATAGCCCATTCCCAGATTAGAAAGTGGTGTTAATTTTCTTCCATCCGGGTCTGATTTCTCAAATGGGGTTAGGTTGATATGTGGCGAAGTAAATTTCTCCAATACATCCAAAAGCACATCTTTCGAGGCCATGTGCCTGATCTGGCTTTTGAGATTAAATTTATCAATGATCTCTTTGACATTGTCGCTAAAGCCGTTCAGGTAATTCTCAAAATTTGCCTGGAGAATTTGCTGGCTGTTGGTTGCGGTGTCGCACAATCGTTGTAATGTCCATTCGCTGGTGTTGTAAAACACATAACCAGATACATCACGAAGGCCCTTTTCGTCCCACTCAATAAACTTGGCATCATCTCGTTGGAAAACCAGTTCTTCCATTACAGCATCTTTGGTCGGCTCAAGCAGGGCATCCAATCGGCGAAGAACAACCATTGGAAGTATTACGTCACGGTATTTACCGCGCACATAAACATCTCTCAAACAGTCGTCTGCGATTGACCAGATAAAGGAAACTATTTTATTGTGTGAAGCTGAATTCATAAAAATATAATCTTTTTAAAGGCTAACGTTAATTAATAATATGGCTTCAAAATTAAGGATTAAGAGGATTAAACCCGTCTTTTAAGACTAATTTATCTGCATAATCTGAGAATTGCAGATATTGAATTTCAATATCCGGCGATAACTTTTCATTTAATAATCCAACCAATTCTTTATCAATTAACAGATGAAGTTTAGGTGCAAGAAAATAGGCATTAATACCCTTACTCTTTGCTATTTTATCAAGATCCGGATCTGATTTTTCATGTTTAAACCGACCGCTCTGGACATTTTGCATAATACAGTAGTAAAAGTACAATTCAGTAATGATGCCTACTTTATTGTTGGCGTGTGCCTTCAGTTCGAAAAGCAGAAGCTCATTGTTTTTACTAATGCCCCATATGTCAATGGCACTTTTAAGTCGGGGAAAGATGGAGGTTAATTTTGATACGGATTTTTTGAAGACACCTACTGGCAATTGCCGGTTTAAGTAATCTGCATTTGTTTTCAATTTTAAGGGATCTGCCCAATCTCCTTTTGAAAATTTATCCTCAAGTATGCTCTCAGCGCCTTGCGGAATATTTTTATCCCTATTATTGGATGGCGAATTCAGGTAATAAGTTTCTGATTCATTAATTATCAAGGCAGTCAGATAGGGGATGCAATTTGATTTTATTTCAAACCACGAATTAAAGTCTTTGGAGAAATTAGTTGCCCGAAACAGGAACCGCTGATAATGGCCATTATCTGGTAAATTATTGAGATCCCACGAAAGAATTACTTTATCAAACTTCCCCCACCGCTTTAATACGAGCGCCCATCCTTCAAATGCGGCAGCGTCGTCCTGCATATTTTTCTCAACAGATTTTGACGAAATATGCATTTCTACATCATTGCCGACAATTGTAAACTCAATATCACGCGGCAGCCTGATATTATTGGACTTATTTCCTTCTAAGTTAAAGGTGGCTTTTATTCTTTTAAGAACATCCGTTCGGTCATTACTCATTTGATTGTTTTTTAAAGTAGATATTCTTTCCCGTCTTCCCAGATTTCAACATTTGCAAAGCCCTCTTTTTCAAGATACTGCTTCATTTTATCCGGGCATTCTGTATGGATTGGAACAATCTTAAGAGGATTGATTGCCATGACAAGCATTTTAATATCGGTCAAAGTTGCATGGCCGCTTGTGTGAATTAGCTCAAAATCGACCTTCCCTGATGTGTTCAAATCAATAATCGAATCACTGCAATACGTTTTGTGTCCATCTTCCAGGTAACCTTCATATTGTGAGTAAACTAATTTGATTACTCCTTTGGGCAATAATGCTTCAATTAATTTCTGATTTGGGCAGCGTAAAAAATAGACAAACTCCTTTGGATTTTGAAAGATTTGATTGCCAATATCTTTCTTAATCACCCGATCCTTAAAGTCGCTAAATTTCGGATCACTAATCCTGGACAACTGGCTCGGATGATTGTAAACACAGATTGTCTCCCAATCGATGGTAGGCAATCCTTTCGATTTTTCATGAACGACTTCTAAAGCCCAGGCATTGTATATGTCAATGATCAGTCTCTTCTTATGCGAATTACAAGCTTTCACAACCGAAACCAGGCGATCGATATTCTGTGCCGAACTAACCACAAATGTTGCGTTCTCCTGATCTTTTATAATAGTGGAGATGGCTTCATAGACTGATTGTTCTGTGGGGTATTTTTGATTTGAACGTTCCACCATTGTACCTTCAGTCAAAAATAGATCAATGTTCTTAGGTGGTTCTTGTAGTAATTTGTAATAAAGCTTATTTTTCCAACCAGTTGACCTGAAGTCCCCGCTATAGAACAGGCGCTTACCATCCGCCTCGATAACAAAAGCAAAAGCTTCAGGAGAAGAGTGATCCATCAGGTAAGGATAGACCTTGAAGGTATTTAGGACTATAAATTCTTTCCAGGGTTGGAAAAGGATGAAATTTGATTTGGGGGATTCTTTCCCAAGGAAGATTTTCGTTGCGGATATCAGGCCTAGCGATACCTGGCCAATATAAACTGGTACGTCAGTTCCAACATTTTCCATCAGCCCATAATGATCCTGGTGCGGATGCGATATAATCAAAGCATCGACATTGTTAGCGGTATAACTTACATCCGGATTCACTGTACTCAGCGGTTCACCAAGATCAAGCCATAATACCTTCCCATTATCAGCAGTTAATTCAACACAGTTACCCCCAATTTCATGGGTGCCACGATAGATTTTGACTTTCATTTAAAAAAGGTGAGATGTAAGTCTTTTGTACCGTAATTACACGAAAGACGATTGTCTTCGAAATATATTAAATCAAAAATTTTGTTACTAGAAAGCTCAAGCTCGAGTTTAAAAATCTCCGAAATTGTCATAGGACTAAATTAGTTTAAATATATGTTCGTTGGAAGCCACTATCAATCAATATAAAGTGATTATATATTATCATAATCCTCAGAACATCTATTTTTATTTATTAAATTTTAAAAGTAGTGAATATAATTTTGAAAATAGAAATAAACTGCGCAATTTTTTAAAATAATAAATTGCGGATAAAGTATTCCGAAAATTTAATTCAGTATTGCTTCAAAGCATTCTTATAGGTTGCTTTCACTTGCTGAATTAAAATTTCAGGCTGAATGACTTTTACATTTTCACCATATTTGAGGATTTCCTGTAGAAAATCATGTGTCAGATAGACCTTTAGTTTAATGCGGACTTCATCTGCATTGTCAACAATAACTTGCTGGGTTTCGTGCAGCGGCAATGATTTTATGTATTTTCCCTGGAAAGCATCGAACTGAAGAATAACTTCGTGTAGTTCATGGTCGGTCGGACTAATTATTCCGAAGCAAAACTTGTAATATTCATTGATATCGAAGGTTTTTGAAGGTTTAAACCGGGTTTTGGAAATCTCCAGTTGGGATAAGCGGTCCAGAGCGAAGCTTTTAATCTGTCCGTCCTTCAAATCTTTGGCGAGCACATACCAGCGGTTGCTGAATTCTTTCAACGCATACGGCTCAACAGTCCGATGGGTGATTTCATCCTCCCAGTATTTCTGGTAGGTAAATGAAATTCGCAGGTTATTTGTTATTGAATGAAGCAACCCATTTAGATTTTCAGTTCCCTGTGGCTTGCGTTTTTCAAATTGAATGGACCGGAAACTGCTTTCAGCCATTTTCAGCGCATTAAAAGTATCCAATGCCTCCATTCTGCGTTTGCTTACTTCCGATAGTTCTTCTTCATTGATGGCGTAAACCTTCAGTTTAAAATCATAATTGATTTCAATATCGTTTATCGAACAAATATCCTGCAGATCCCGTTGGAACTGCCGCTTTGAGATATTTAAATCATACCCCTGCATTTCAGACTGCCTTTTAAGATAAGCATCAATCTGCTCAAAAGTGGCAGGTCCCATTTTGAGTTTATTCAGGATGTGCATGTTGCGTAAGAATAATTCCCGTTTTGCCATAGCTGATAATTTTATGATTCAAAAGTAGCCGTAACCTACGCCAAAATCTGTCATAGGCACAAGAAAATTCAAATATTAAATTAATTGGTGCAATAATATATTCCCCAACGACACCTGCTGTCTTTCTCTCAAGGGATATTTGCAGCCAACCTTAAAATCAAACATTGATGGCAAATACGAACATAGAGAAATCACAGGATTCAAACATCCGAGTATTAATTAACGGGATGACAGCTGTTTCAATTGAAGTTAAAAACAGAGTGACTCATCAAAATGAGCTAAAATGGGGCTTTACTGATGCTGAAAATCATTTAGTCGTTGAACCCATTTACGATGAAGTCAACCCTTTCGAAGAAAATGGACTCGCCATGGTCATGTTAAGAGTTGATCAATCCAAAACAGAAAGATTCGGTTTCATCAACAAAAAAGGGAAGGTCATTTCACCAATCATTTATGAAATAGTTTGGTCGTTTAGTATCGCTTGCTTTGCAAAAGTCAGGAAGAACGGGAAATGGGGGTTTGTTAATGAATCCGGTGAAGAGATCATTCCGGTGATTTACGAATTTATAAAACCTTTCCATATGGGTTTAGCTGCAACTAAGTGTAAAGGCAAATGGGGTTATCTGGATACCAGGGGTGAAATTCATATTCCTTTTCTGTATGATGATGCCAGGAATTTCGAGAATGGCACGGCGTTGGTGAGTCTGGGAGGTAAGTACATTTACATTGATTCAAGCGGAAATAAGACACATTAAATTGATATACAACATTTTATTTTCTTTAATTTAAAATTTTCATTTTTGTAGAATAGCAGTAGGGTTTAGTCCCTCTAAAACCGCCAAAAATTTAAAAATAACAAGAACTCTTTTTTGTCTTTCATCCCGTCATCTTTTGTCGTGGTATTGGTGTAATTTCGGTCGACAATTGTATAAGAAACGACAAAAGGAACAACTCTTAAAATCAATCACATGCACATAACCTGTATTTCTGATACTCATGGTTTGCACCGGCAACTAAAGCTTTCTCCAGGTGATCTGCTGATTCATGCAGGTGATATTTCGGAATATGGAACAGAAGAGGAGATATTTGATTTTACCCGTTGGTTTTCCCGGCAACATTTTACCAATAAAATCTTTATTGGAGGGAATCATGATCTGTTCCTTGAAACTATTTCCGTAAAAGCCTTCCGGAAACTGATAGGAAACGATATCATTTATCTTCAAAATAGTGTGGTAACGATTGAAGGACTGAAAATTTATGGATCTCCAGTAAATCAATCGGTGATGGGAATGGCTTTTGGCAAAAGCAAAGGGGCTGAAATCAGACGCGAATGGCGCAAAATTCCTACAGAAGTAGATATTTTAATCACCCATGAAGCTCCTTTAAGCATTTTGGATAATGGAAAAGGTTGTCCTGATTTGAAAATCAGATCGGAAGTAATCAAACCAAAACTTCATGTTTTCGGTCATGTACATGATATCAACGGAGTAATTCAACAAGGAGATACCCTGTATGTAAATGCTGCACTTTGCGGCAATCAGGATGTCCTCCAGATGAGGCCGAAATTTACCAATAAACCGGTGATAGTGGACTTGCTGAGATAATTTCGGTGTTTTTTCTCTATGGTTCTTAATGTAAAAGAAATAATTACACAGAGTTTCACAGAGGGAAAATCTCAGAGTACCACAGAGTAGGAATATAATGTCATTCAGCGATCCGCAGAGAGTAATTTTTAAAAATGCTATAAAATTTCTCATTGCCATTACCAAAGGCATCTCCAAAGGATATCGATCGGCTGCGACTGTTCAGAAGGGTTTATTGCCGATCTTCTCAAATGTTGCAGGAGTTTTCAGCAACTTATTTGTAATGTGAAAATAGTGCAATAGGTATCTCTTGTTGACATTTTAATAAGATTATGCGACAAAGATATTCATAGTCTACGTCAATTTATGTCGTAGTAATATATAGTTTCATCGGACGGCAAAATTGTTCAATTGAGTTGCTGGCGTTCAATAATATGAGGATAGTTATTTTTGAAGATGGTGTAAAACTGTTCATTACCTTGCCTGAATACCTCTGGAACTGACATTCTTACAGTTTCTTCAATAAACTGGTTGTGATCGAAGAACAGCACATTTTCATTACTTGCGAGTTCTCTCATTTTCAGACTGGCATATTCATTTACCGAACGCCCTTCAGCCTTTACCGGAAGACTGCAGATTGCCAGGTAGCTTTTCTTCTCTGACTGCAGGTATTTCAGAAGGTTACTGATTAAACCCGTTCCGACGGAAGAACCAAGTCCGGTTAAAATAATATAGGAATCGTTTTCTTTGAATAAATTCTTCATCTGGTTTGTGAGCGGTAGTCTTTCCCGGTAACGAATCCCATTCACCCGAAAATCCTGCATCGATTCAAAAAATAGATAATCAATATCTCGGGTGAGGTGCGACACATAAGAACTTGCAATACATGAATATTTTGCATCAATCCCCTTTTTATGGATATTCACCATCGCATTTGTTCCGGCCTGACCCAGTCCAATAAAATGCAATCGGGTTCCGTCCGGATTTCCTGAAACTTTAATATCCGGCATTAACATCATGACTCCTAAAGCAGCGAGTCCTTTTATCATTTCACGTCTTTTCATTTTGACACTTTTTTTAGTGATTGTATCAACGAAAGTAGTCTGAGGGTGCGCCAAAGGATGACGTAGTTAAAAAATTTAATTGTGGAAACTTCCCATATTGAATTTTTAACGGCGGCGAGCGACGCGCTTCGAAAACAGGCTTATAATTTAGTCACTAAAAGCTTGCCATTTCTCAAGAAGCGAAGTATCATATATAATCTCTTCATTGTAATAACTTTAACTGTTTGTATATTATGGATAAAAACAACATTTTTTGTTCTGAAGTATTATTAATTTACAAACAATTAATAACAAATATTAAACTGATTAAATGTCTATGAATCGTTAAATCAAATTATTAAATTTGGCGTCACAATATTTTGTTCAAATTTCATTTGTTTTGCCAAAATGCGGCAACTAAATCAAAAAACTTAAACGTGAAAGTAGATTTCCATAAAATAATAATTTCATTTAATTTGGGAATCCGATATTGCTCTTTGATTCTGGTTATGCTATTAGGTGAAGTTGCAAATGGACAACCTTGTAACCTTATTGTCAATGCGGGAAATGATGTTTCAGTCTGTATTGGTTCTTCAATTACATTAACAGCCATTTCAACCGATGCAGTTAATCCTGGAGCGGTCACCTATAAATGGGACTCCAACCCAGGCTTAAGTAATGAAAACATCGCGAATCCAGTTGCTAACCCTTCTTCAGCAACGACCTACAAGGTTACTGCGACAGAAGGTACTTGTACAGCAACAGACGAAGTAGTCGTTACTGTAAATCCACTGCCGGTGATTGATTTTACTTTTACAAATGACAATGCTTGTTCGGGTACTGTTGTTCAATTTACCTCTTCAGTTTCTTTAGGTACTGCACCTTTTTCTTATAAATGGAACTTTGGCGATTCATCTACATCAACTGATAAGAATCCTTCTCATGTGTTTTCTTCATTGGGCTGTGGCAATGGCACATTCACTGTTGAATTGACCGTGAAAGATAAAAACGGATGTGAGAGTATAATTAAGAAGACGATATTCGTTAAACAACAACCGGATGTGAATTTTGAGGATGTTAATGCTTCAGGACCGGTAAACCAGTTTAGTAATTGTCAAAATGCTTCAGCATCTAATCCGAATTACATGATCACAGTTGGCAATACCTCTGTAAGTTCTTGTGCCACTTTTTCCGTTAATTGGGGCGATGGAAACTCTGAATCCAATATTACTTTCCCTAAATCACACACTTATTCGCAGTTAGGTGCATATAATATGGCTATTACTGCATTAGGAACAAATGGGTGCAGCACATCTAAAACCTATGTCATTAAAAATGTTTCAAATCCTTCAGGAGGAATTAATAGCCCGGGAAGTACACAGAATTTATGTATTCCAACGGCTGCAATACTATTTACAATTTCAAATTGGGACACGAATTCGCCAGGAACAACTTATTCAATTGATTACGGTGATAATTCTCCGTTATTGAATTTAACCCAAAGTCAATTAGAAAGCTCTCCGTATTACCACACACCGCTGGACGGTACATCTGCAAATTATCCAATTCCTTACTCCTACACAACAAATAGTTGTCCAAATGCTCAATTTACTGCAACATTAACAGTTACAAATGCTTGCGGAATTACAAAAGGAACAATTTCAAACATTACTACGATATCAAAGCCAACTGCAGATTTTACTGCTTCACAATATGCATGTAAAGGATCAAATGTTTTGTTTACCAACAAATCAAATTTAGGGTTTGACACCAACTGTTCAAGACAAACAAAATATAAATGGGATTTTGGAGATTTAACTCCTACTCAAACAACCGGATGGACAACTAATACGGATAATATTTCACACGTCTTTTCAACCCCTGGAAATTATACCGTTACGCTTACATCTCTGAACAGTTGTGGAGAAACGACAAAAACTCAACAAATTTGCATCGAATCAGGAGTCACACCAATATTTTCATTAAATAATATTCAATACTGTTTACCATTGATAGTTACAGCAATCAATACGACCAATATAACAGATGTTTGTACCAGTGTTAGTTACTTTTGGCAGGTTACTTATTCAAGCAGTAATTGCGGAACTTCACCAGCTTATACATTTACAAACGGAACCAATGCAACCTCAAAAGATCCATCTTTTCAATTCACAAATTCTGGCACTTACGCTATAAAATTATTAGCTACGAACGGATGTGGTACGTTTACGAGTCCTGCACAAATAGTGACGGTAATGCAGCCTCCAACCGTCTCTATTGCAAACATATCAGCAATATGTCAATCCCTTCCTTCAACAATAATTAATCCGTCAGCTACCGTTAACAGCTGTACTCCTGTGCTTAATACTTTAAGCTATGCCTGGAGTTTTCCAGGTGGCAACCCGGCATCTTCAGTTGACGAAAACCCTGGACCAGTTACCTATGATTCACCTGGCGACTATTTGGTGACATTAACCGTTACCAATGAGTGTGGTCCAACTACTGCAACGAAACTATTCACGATAAAAACTGTACCAATATTAACTAATCCGCCATTAGATCAAACTATTTGCGCTGGCACTCAAGTGGCATTAGTAAACTTAACTTCAAATACTCCCGGTACATTTTTCTCATGGACTGTTTCTGCCTCTCCAGGAATCACTGGCTATGCAATAGCAGGATCGGGTTCAGCCATTCCTGCAAGCACAATCAACAGTACAAATGCGACGCAAGAAACTGTAACCTATAATATTACTCCTTCAATTGGAGGATGTAGCGGAAATGTAACAACTTATACGATCAAAGTCAACCCAAAACCGGTTGTTACCTACACACCGAACAGTCAGACCATTTGTTCCGGACAACAGACAGCTCTGGTGACGTTAAATTCAAATGTAAGCGGAGCCGATATAGAATGGACGGTAAATCCAGTCCCGATAGCTGTTGTTGGTTTTACTGCAAACGGAACTTCAACCATTCCTGTCCAGACAATCACGAACAGCGGAACTACACCTAAAACTATTTCTTATCATATTGTTCCGTCTTTAAATGTGGGATTGAGTTGCCCGGGAACTCCTGTTGATTATAACATCACGGTCAAACCATTACCTGTTATAATTGCAACGCCTGCATCTCAGTCGATATGTTCCGAAACTATAACTACGCCAATTAGGTTGGAATCAAATCTATCAGGAACCACCTATTCATGGACAACAACTTCATCCCCGGGAATTACCGGAGCACCGTCAAGTGGTTCCGCTAACCCAATACCTTCATGGAAATTATTCAATGCAGAACCATTAACAGGAACGGTTACGATAACTGTAACACCAACATCAAATGGCTGCGAGGGAATCCCTTATATTTATAAGATCGAAGTTAGTTCTAAACTGATAGTTAATAGCCCGATAAATCAAACGATTTGTTCGGGAGGGCAATCTGCTCAGGTAGATCTGACCGCTAACATTACCGGTGCAAATTTTACATGGACTGCGTCTTCAACTCCGGGAACAACGGGATCTAACGCAATTGGAACAGATATAATTGAGTCAAAAACGCTTTTAAACTCAACATTTGTAGACGGGGTTATAACCTATGTAATAACGCCGAAGTTAGTCGGTTGCAACGGCAGTCCATTAAATTATACTGTCACCGTAAGGCCTGTAGCGAATGTTTCCAATAGTCCGATGATCAAAACGATTTGCTTAGGGAGCAATACCGCCGTAATTCTTACATCTAATGTTTCAGGAACGAGTTTCGACTGGTCAGCCTCAAACACAATTGGAACTGTCTCGGGTTTTTCACTAACTGGCTCTGGCAATATAAATGATGTTTTAACTAATACAGGAACAATAGCGGGGAAGGTCAGTTATACAATAACTCCAAAGGCGAATGGATGTGTGGGTTTGCCGGTAAATTATGACATAACTGTCCAACCGGTTGCACACGCTACGCCCAATCCTTTAAGTCAATTAATATGCTCAGGGACAAAAAGTTCCGATGTAAACCTTGCATCTGACGTTTCTGGAACAATTTTCAGATGGACGGCTAATGCCTCTCCCGGTATTACAGGATTTACACCGTCAGGGAATGGGAATATAATTGCTGGAAGTTTGATTAAAAACACGCTTTCAACGCCGGGTAAAGTCACTTATTCAATTATACCATCAATTGGTGGCTGCGATGGGGTAATAGCAACGCATATTATAACAGTAAATCCGAGTCCGAGGGTAATCAATTCTTTGGCACAGACAATCTGCTCCGGAAACTCGACGACTTTAGTGACATTGGGATCAGATGTCCCTGGCACTACTTTTAGTTGGAATGTATCGCCGGTGCCTTCATCTAATATTGTGGGAAACTTACAAAATGGAATAGGGAATATTGCTTCGCACCAGATTTCAAATAATGGAGCAATTGCAGAACATGTAATCTACCATATTATTCCGACTTCCGACATGGGACTCTCATGTAACGGAATTGAAGCAGATTATACAGTAACAGTAAATCCTTTACCTGTTGCGCAAGCCATTCCAGCCACTTCTGTGATTTGCTCTGGAGAATTTACAAGCATTAGATTGACATCAAATTTAAATAATATAACATACAGTTGGACTATTGAATCAGCTTCAATTGCGGTCGAGGGAGCGACAGATGGGAGCGGTTCCGTTATTTCGCAAAAATTAATAAATAGTTCAGCTGAATCAGGGAATGTGAAATATAAGGTAATTCCCAAAGTTGGTATATGTGAGGGAGTTGCATTTTATGCCGAAATCACGGTTAATCCAAGACCTTCCCCTGATATTATTGGTAATAGCAGTAATTGTTTGGGTAACGAGGTATATCGCACAGAAGCGAACATGTCAAATTACGTTTGGTCAGTTTCTTCTGGCGGAATAATTAACACTGGGCAAGGTACTTTTAAGATATCCGTTAAATGGGAAAATCCTGGAAACCAAACTGTGAGTATCAATTATAAAAATTCATTTAGTTGCAATGCTGCACCACCTGCCGTCAAAGATGTTAAAGTTAATCCAGATTTGCCGGTAAGAGTGACGATTACTCCCGATATGAATAATGTCTGCCCGGGCACAGAGGTCACATATCGTGCAACTCCTGATAATGGAGGACTCAACCCTGTTTATGAGTGGAAGGTTAATGGCATTGTTGCATCAACTAATGGATCTTCCTATACTTATGCGCCGATAAATGGCGATAAAATTGATTGCCAGCTTACCTCCAATGCAATATGCCCGGTAGAAAATCCGGCAAAGTCAAATGTCGTTTCAATGGTGGTTTATTCCAATTTACCAGCAACCGTTTCAATTATCGAAAACATTAACAATGTTTGTCCAGGAGATAATGTATCTTTTTTTGCGACCCCTTCCAACGAAGGGAGCAATCCAAATTATCAATGGTTTGTAAATAGTACAAAGGTTGGAAGTAACCTACCTGTTTTTAACTATAATCCGGTTAATAACGATGTAGTGACCTGTCTACTCATTTCAAGCAATATTTGCTCAGTCTCAGGTACTGTTTTGTCAAATCCAATCTCATTGAGTGTTGCTTTGCCCCCTATTGAGCCAATGTTTGAGATTCTGAAAAATAACGATTGCGCACCGATCAACGTAGTTTTGAAAAATATTAGCCCTTCAACTGGCACTGCTTATATCTGGGATTTTGGCGATGGAGAAACATTAACCACAGCTACAGCAGTAGATGTCCCCCATACTTTTCAAAATTTCTCTGGTGCCACCAAAGTGTTTAATATAAGTTTAAGGATTATATCCGGTTCAACTCATTGTTTTAATTTGCTCAAAAAAACGATTACAGTCATTCCGGAGGCTATTTTTGGCACTCCTGTAAGTTATATTGGTTGTAGTCCGTTTATCCGTAAATTTGAGAATGCTTATGCAGGAGCAAAATCTTATCGATGGGTTGACTCTAATCACAAAGTCCTCAGTACTGCATTCCAACCCACGCTTGCTTTTGAAGCGCAACTTGGTCGCGATTCAACGCATGTTGTTTATCTAATTGCTGAGGCATTTACTGGATGCCTCGATACAATTATAAATACAATAAAAGTTAGTCCGGGATTGGAAATGCCTTCTTTTACCTATTCTGGCAAAACTGATTGTAGATCAGTAACTTATACATTTAATAACACGAGTTCTGAAGGAGCCGATCTTTTTGTTTGGGATCTTGATGATGGAACAATCAATAAAACTTATCACGCCAATGAAAAGGTTGTACATACCTTTTTAAATGGAATGGATGTGCCAATTCCATTTAATATTACACTTACCAGTAGTAACGGTACACATTGCTCATTGTCAACAACCCAAAAAATAATGGTTGACCCAGGTTATTTGGCAGGTTTCCCTGTTACTTTTCAGGGTTGTAGTCCTATGACCAGAACATTTGTGAATGCCTATAAAGGTTCCAAATTTTATCAATGGAAATCTTCTGATTGGAAACTATTGAGTAACGAGATGTCACCTACATTTACTTTCAAAGCTTTGCTTGGTCGCGATTCTACTTATCTGGTCTATTTAATTGCAGAATCATTAAATGGCTGTATTGATACTGTTGTTAACAAAGTAATCGTCAGGGCTGCAAATAAAGCTGAATTTTCGGCAATTCCAACTGTAGGATGTGCTCCTTTATTAGTTCAGTTTTCCAATGCGTCATCATCGAAAACAAATAGTTATCAATGGGATTTTGCAGATGGAAGCGATTGTTCTATTGTTGAAAACCCCAGGCATATCTTCATCGATCCCAATGGATTGGATGTCAAATATAATGTAAGTCTAATAGCGTTTAACCAATTTGGTTGTGCTGACACAGCCTTTCATGAAATACATCTTCTTCCAACTCCGCAAGTTGATTTTATTGCGCAGCCAATTATACAGGTCTATCCCGAGCGTACTGTAAAGCTAACCAATCTTACGCCTTTAGGGAATTGGACCTATACGTGGAATTTAGGTGACCAGAAACCAGTGATAAAAGGACAACTTTCCGAATATACTTATGATTCATCAGGTGAGTATGTTATTTCTTTATCTGCCAAAGGGGTTCAATGTGAAAATACTAAAAGAGTCAAAGTGACAATTGATCCGGGAATTCCGCTCGCCGCTTTTGATCCGGATACCGCAGGATGCCCTCCTTTGAAAGTAACATTTAGAAATTATTCAAAAAACAGCAGTCGTTTCCAATGGGACTTCGGTAACGGAACCCAATCTGTTGACTTTTCCCCATCAATCACTTACTATGATGAAGGTACACATACTGTTAAACTAAATGCCTTTAACCAGTTTGGGGTGATGTCTGAAATTGAAAAGAAGATAATCATACATTCGGTGCCAAAAGCTCTTTTTAAGCCACTCCCTTATCGGGTGAAAATCCCTGGGCAAACGGTTACTTTTTTCAACGATTCAGAAAATGCAAAAGATTACCTTTGGGATTTTGGCGATGGAGGATCATCATTTGATGCTCAGCCAGTTCATCAATATACTCAAACAGGAAAATTCAATGTCACGCTATATATTACATCGGCTGAAGGGTGTAAAGATACCTTTTTGATACCTGAAGCAGTCGATGCTTTTAGTGATGGATTGAAAGTACCCAATGCCTTCATGCCTAATAAAGAAGGTCCAGCTGATGGGTATTACGAATCTGGCGATCCACGAAACCATATCTTTTATCCAGCAATTGCAGTTGGTGATCTGATCGAATATGAAATGATGATATATAATCGATGGGGTAATTTATTATTTGTAACGAAGGAAGCTGAACGTGGCTGGGATGGCTACTACAATGGAACTTTATGTCCTCAGGATGTCTACATCTGGAAAATCAGATGCAAATTCAAAAGTGGCTCAATTGTTACAAAAACAGGCGATGTTACGCTTATACAATAATGGAGAAGATGCATAAATCCAGGATCATAATTTCGTGTTGTATTGTTTTGCTGCTAAATATCAAAGTGGTAGCTCAGGATGCTCACTTCTCACAATTTTATTCGGCGCCGACATTTTTGAGCCCCTCTTTAGCAGGCTCCACAGGAGGCACCAGGTTTGTTGCAAATTACCGTAACCAATGGCCGGGGATTTCAAAAGCATTTCAGACATTCGCAGTTTCTGCCGACTTTTATCTCAGTGAATACCGTAGCGGATTTGGGGCATTGTTGGTGACTGACAAAGCCGGATCGGCTAATTTAAATACAACCTATTTGGGTTTGCAATACTCTTTTCGTGTACCAATAGGTGATGACTGGCAATTTGTCCCCGGGTTACAATTTACTTTTGGTCAAAAAAGTCTTGACAGGAGTAAGTTGCTATTCCCCGATGAGGTGGTAACAGGATCACCTTCAAGTGGCCAGGTCTATCTTACAAATACAAAGGCACAATACCTGGATTTGGCAACCTCCGTGTTCTTCTACTCGCCAAAATTTTGGATTGGAGCCGTTGCGGACCACATGTTGAGACCCAATTATTCATTTATGGGAGATAAATCAATATTGCCACTCAAGTTTGTTAATTTCGGAGGAATGAATCTATGGCGGGCAAACGTAAGTCGGATTGAAGAACCAAGATTTGCCTCATTGTCTTACCGCTTCGAATATCAAAATGGGTTTAAGCAACTTGATATCGGCGGCTATATATATGGCCAAGTATTGGATTTTGGTGTCTGGTATCGTGGCTTGCCCATTTTTAAAAATGAAAATATCCAAAATCATTTAATTGATAATGATGCGTTGGTTTTGACTTTAGGGGTATCAACAGGCCCTTTCCGTATTGCCTATAGTTATGACCTTCAATTGTCATCTCTCTCAACGTATGGGGCAGGAGCTCATGAAATATCCATAATATGGGAGATCGATGAACTATTCGAGTGTGTGGATTGCTTTTCAAGACGTAACACCTTACAATTCCACAAGAATCGGCCAAGAAACATGAAAGTCAATTAGCTTCGTGAAAATCGAAATTTGCAATGTTTATAATGCAATATTGGTACCTTCCTTCGGATAGATTGTCAGCAGCTCCATATTTTATGAGAACTCAAGCAGCTTCGGAAAATAGGGAAATGTCTGTTCTTCATTTTCGAGGCTGTATCCTCGTTTATTGGTTGAATAGTGAATATCGAGCCCGAATTCGGAACGCAAGCTTTCAATATCGCGTTTGAGCTGCCGAACCTAAGCCAACAAAATGCAATTTTGGATATGACTGATTCCCTAAAACCTATATAACAGGCAACAAAGCCAATACCCCTAAAGCAGCGAGTCCTTTTATCATTTCACGTCTTTTCATTTTGACACTTTTTTTATGATTGTTTCAACGAAAGTAGTCTGAGGGTGCGCCAAAGGATGACGTAGTTTAAATTTCTTTTTTATCGCCATGTTAAGGAAAAATTCAATTTTATTTACGAAAATCGCTTTAATCCTTTGGTATTCACAAATGACTTTTTACCTGATCAGTACCTGAAATTTTATTGCCCAGTCGTTTAGCCAGATCATTAATGTCATCCTTTCTTGCAAGAGTTTCGATCCAGTTTTTGGGAATAGTTTCGTGACCGTAAAGCAATCCAGCCAGTCCGCCGGTAACTGCACCCGTTGTATCAGTATCCTCGCCCAGATTTACTGCTTTCAAAACTGCATCGTGGTAGTTGTCGGTTGTGAGCAAACACCAGATACTTGCTTCGAGCGTATGAACCACATAACCACTGCTCTGTATTCTTTCTTCGGGCAGTTTATGAATATCACCTTTAAGCAAACGATGGAACACGTCATCCTCTGAAGGGGCACCTGAAAATAGACGGATGGCATCCGTAATCTCATTTTTCAGATCGTGGTAGATTTCGAATTTGTCTTTGTGCGCAAATAGTTGCCTGGCAAACTCAAGATAATAATAGCATGCAATTACAGAACGAATATGACCATGCGTGATGGATGAAACTTGTTTTGTAATTTCAAACCGCTTATTATTCTCTTTGTCTCGTAAATAAAAGAACAATGGCAAGATTCTCATAAGTGAACCGTTGCCGTTTGAATCAATATCAGTTCCACCCGCCAGATCCGGTCTGATACCAATTTCAAGTTTGTAAATGGCTTTAAGTGTTGTAATGCCAATATCGAATACATTTCCACCAGCGGTCCAATAGTTTTTCTTACACCACTTTACAAAATTTTGTCCGATCGTATTTAAGTCAAAATCATGTGTCAATGCTTCAGCGAGACAAAAGGTTAATGAGCTGTCATCAGAGAAAGTTCCGGATGGCATATGATGGGTTCCAAATCCAAACATATCTGTAACCGGATTTCCCCTGAGCGTTGCCCTGCTTTTGAATTCGACAGGAACGCCAATCGCATCCCCAACAGCAACGCCAAAAAGGACCGATTTAATACTATCGGTTAAATCGGAAAGGTTGTCTGTATTTTCGGCATCTTTATTCTTGAATAAAAGGGTTCCAAGATTGCTCCATCCTTTCACCAGGTCAACGTCTGTTTTTATGTTGTTTTGAATATAGCTTTCACGTGTATCAATATCCAGAAGACCTTCATTAATAAGAAATAAAAGTGTTTCAATGTCTGATTGATCATCTTCGACTGAATATTTATCCTGATTCCGTTCAGCCCAGAACTCCGTTATGGAATAGCCATCTTGTCCTTTAATAAGCAGTGCCTTGAAAATTCCGAAACCTGTCCACGAACGATGAAAGTAAAGCCAGTCGTTTTCGTAAAAGATAAACCACTTGTCCTCCATGGCACGTGGAATAAGCCCCAATTTCAGTTTTGAGTACTGCTCTTCGGTAAATTTCATTGAAATGTCAATCCTCTGAGGTTTGTCAATAGGTTCATTTTCCCAGGTTGCTCTCGTTGCTATTTCGTCCATTCAGTTAAGTATTTAGTATTTGAAAAGATGGTTGGGGTGATCGGATTTATCTCCATTTAGACGCGTTTGTTTCTACTTTTTGGGATCATCGTCTTTGTAAAAGTCATTGGTGGTATCCTTTTTCTCCCTGATATTCCGGCTGTAAAATTCTCTTGACGATCTTTCCTTTGCAAACATCATTTTCATGTCCGCTTCATTCTTCTGAAAAGTCATCGTGTTAGTGATCGAAATGGAAGTGGCAAATCTTTCAACATCGTGGTCTGCTCCGATATAGGTAAATGTCCATCGGTTTAATTTCAATCCATCAATTGTTTTTTTAATATCCTGCCCTGAATATTCCCGTGATGCATTTTCTTCTCCATCGGTCAAAATGGTAACCAATACATTAAAGTCAGTCAACTTTTCAACAACGCTTTGCATTTTGGCAAAACTAAAGCCCAGTGCGTCATACAGAGGTGTCGATGCATCCGGCTGGTACCTCTTTTCGTCAATCGGTTCCAGCTTGCTTACGGGATCAGCAAAATGCAATACTTTTTGTCCCCTTCCATTGAAGGTGACCAATGAAATAAAATGCTCCTGTTCAGGGAAATCCTGTTCGATTCCTTTTACCGTTTGGACAATCTCGTTAAATCCCTGGATAATCGTTTTCTTAATTGATCCCATCGAACCGCTTTCATCCAGAATAATTAGGTTGTGTACCTGATGTTTAGTTTCCATTTTTTAAAAATTTAAGTGCTGTAATGAATATTTATTGATTGTGATTTTGAAAATTAATCTTTGAGTTTCCATCCGGCATTTACAAGTTCGTCAAGATTTGCATACCTGGCAATAATTTCTCCTGACCCAGATTCATTTGGATCAGTTACACCGGGTGGAAGTCCACGAACGATGTATTTGCTTCTCATCACGTCATCGTAAGCGATAAAAGGGATCAAATCAGCAAATTGACGGATGCAATAATCCGGGTGGCTTTCAAGAACCGGAGCATATAATATGTAGTTGAATATGGCTTCGAAGTACATCTTCTGATAAACTTTATCATGCATAATATTGATTTTATTTTTGAAAGACAATACAAAAGTAATCGCTCGCTATGCCAAAACGTGACATAGCGATCTTTATTCTGGAATTTAATTTTCTGATACAAACATTTAGATTTGATCTGCTAAGTATGAGATCATGGCAGTTATTGAATATAGCCAAGGCCTCATTCTTGTTTGACTATACCATCCTAAACGAAAGGGAAATTTATTTCTGCCTTCCGAAGACCTCATTTATTGTAATGGTAAGTTTTTGTGAAAGTTTGTTGAGTGGCTCACCAAATTCAGTAGATCGCTGCTTAAAGGCAGCAGCTAAAGATGTGTAATACCATTGCTGGTCAGATTATGGGGCATTAAATCGCTCCCATATTTTTTCTCCTATCCGGGCGAAATCCTGTCTGATCGCTTCGGCATTGTCGAGTTTATCGGCGCAGGTGATGAGTAATTGCTCAAGCATTGCATCACGTGTAACGAACTCAATGGTATGCTGTTTTCGTAATCGCCAGCTTGTCTTTTCATCCTTTCCTTTCCGCAGATGATCAGGTTCTGATGCCCCGATCACCAAATTAGCCACCCGTTGACCAAATTTTCGTTCCACCTCTTCGATGGTCACCGATGTATCTTCCACCACATCGTGGAGGATTCCGGCAGTAATGATTTCTTTGTCGCATCCGATCTCACACAGCGTTTTCATTACATTCATCAGATGAGAAATGTAAGGGATGTTGGTTCCTTTTCTGTAATGTCCCTGGTGGGCTTCGGCGACAAATTTGATTGCTCTGAAAACCATATTGTTTCGTTCTTTAGGTTAAATCATTTTTTCAAAAGACAAAAGTAATCGCTCGCTATGCCAAAACGTGTCGTACCACTAACTTTTATAAAAATTTTGTGCCTCTCTCAGTAATTTTTCCATTTCCTCTTTCAGACTTACTGGTTTTACAACCTTTGCCTGGGTTGCCATCATGAGTAGCCGGTGTTTCAACTCGAAGTTAACCACCAACTTGTAGGAGAAGACAATTTCGTCTGGCGTTTCCCTGATGACTTTTTGTGATGCGTGCATTGGCAATGTCTTGAGTAAATTACCCTGAAAAGTCATGCAAACAAGTTCAATATCTTCGGCGATGTCCTGCTCCGCAGCATTTATGCCAATCACATTTCGAAATAAAGAAAGAATATCATTTATCTTCTCTTTTTTGAACTTCCTGCCTGTATCCTGAGCTCCAACAATCCGGTCAAGGCCAAAAGTTCTGATTTCATTGCTGTCAGACAACAAACCGATCACATACCACCGGTTCAGGTATTCGCGTAAAAGGTAAGGCTGAAAGCAATATTCCTTCTCCACTTGAGCGTCAAAACGCTTGTATTTCAAACAGATCTCAGCACCATCCTTGATAAAAAAGGCAATATCACGGATGTATTGCACCCCTTTAAATGAGTTGTAATCTTCGAATTCAATGATTTCAGCAATATTGGAACCTTCCTTCAGATAGCTTGTCAGCAACTCCATATTTTGTGAGAACTCAAGCAGCTTCAGAAAATAGGGAAATGTGAGTTCTTCATTTTCGAGGTAGTATCCCTTTTTAACAACCGAATAGTGAATATCGAGCCCGAATTCGGAACGTAGGCTTTCAATATCGCGTTTGAGCTGCCGGTCCGAGACTTTTATTCCCGACTCACCCATCTTGTCGATCATCTCCGCACTGGTGGGGAATTTGGATTTTTCAATAAACTGAAGAATCTGAAGGTAGCGCTTAATTTTAGATTGGTAGGACATCTTTATATCAGATTAATAGCTATGTTAATACAGAAAACCAAACATCCAGACTGGCAGTGTGTTTTTATAGGCGTATTCAATGTTGTCAGCAGCGATAAAGGCATTTTTAATTCCGGCAATTTGTTTGTTCGTTTTGTTTTTACCACCGATTTCGAATACAAAACTATTATCGATTAAAAAATCGCCTTTATCAGTATATCTTACACGATGTTTTACTTTCAATTGGTTATAAAAAAAAGTTTCTCTCAATGTTCCAATATTGGGAACAGATTCTGTTAAAGCATAAACCAGATTCGGATTATTCAAATAAATTTTTTCGGGTTTGTTCAATTTACTAATTCCGTACGTATCAGTTTCCAATAGTAGCAATAAATCGGCCCTGGCTAACCAGTGCAGATATTTCACCAAAGTATCCCGGTTTATTCCGATCTGGGTGCTCAATTTCACAATATTGGGTTTAAACGGAACTATTTCAGATATAACCATCAATAATTTACGTAAGTTCTGAACTGCTGTAAAATCAATATGTTCGATAGTTAATAAATCTGTTTCAACGATGAGGTTAATGGTTTGTTCAATGCGTTGGTAGTAATTTTTCTCATCTTCGATAAAATAAGGATAATACCCATTTTTGAGATACTCTTCAAAAAACTTTATTGGCTTTATTGTCGAGTTAACAACATTACTTATTTCAATTGCATTTTCAGTTAGCTCCTGCAAAGAATATATGGGAAAAACAAATCGGTATTTGAATTCCAAAAATTCACGAAAAGAAAGCCCGTTCATTTTATACATAACAATTCTTCTGCTTAAATCGGCCTTGCCCTTGAGGATGTCTAATGCTGATGAACCGGTAAATACAACTGAAAGTTCAGGGTAAGTATCATATATATTTTTAATCTCCACAGACCAGTTGGGATATTTATGAACTTCGTCGAGAAACAAATATTTTCCATCGCGTTTTACAAAATCGTCGGCAAAGTTGGATAGTGTTGTTTTGCTGAAATACAAATTATCAAGACTAACATACAATACATTATCAATGTTCGTTTTAAAAGTTTCCCTGATGTATTGTAGCAAAAGCGTCGTTTTGCCAACCCCACGTGCACCGGTAATCGCAATTAAGCGGTTTTTCCAGTCGATTTCATTCCACAAATAGCGTTTAAAAGTCAAATCAACTGATTTTAAACGTGATTGAAACTGTTGAATTAATTTTTCCATAAAAATGAGTATTACATTCAGCAAAAATAAATAATTAATGTAGAATGCGATCGGCAAAAATACGATATATTCAATTTTCAGTTATTTCTTTTCATAAACCTTATTTCCGCTTTTACTGAAATGATATCGTCCACCCCGAGTACCTGTATAAATAGTCTGTCCATTTGCCGTTTTCCCGGTTGCTTTATCTGTTTGTCGTTTTTTTTCAGATGGACTTTCTAGTTGATTTGCTGTATTTGAAATTGTACAGGACCAGGAATTGAGGGTTATTCCTCACTTTTGGTATATCAAATCTGTTAATGTAAGTAAATGCACTCTTAACTCATTAATTAAATCATCATGTTTTTTGGTCCATGATATATTTGGGAGAGCAGGATCATCAAAATAATTCTCATCTTGATCCAATGACAATCCATGAAGATACCGCGACATCAAAAAAGTTCCTCTTTTAATTACTTCTTTGGGCATTGGCATAGCTATTCCAAAATCATTTACAATTCGAAGCCCAATAAAATTACCTGATTCTCTATTATCGCCATGAAGATTTGGCATATTGGTTACAGTATATTGATCAGCGAAGTATTGCCAGTGACTAAATCGCTCCTGATACCGGTTTCGTTCATCAACATCAAATTCGAAGTAGTCCTCCTCTCTATTGAGGTCATTTCTTTTAACGCTTATTAATTTCTTTCCCGCATTGGGATTCAAGACGAAGATAAATGGGGCATCCCGCTTGATGGATAAGTGTTTATACCAGCTATGATCCATTGAAACCATTTCAATGAAGTTGTCAATTTGATAGGGCTCCGGTTTGGGGATGGTACTTACGATCTCTTTGTAACTTAAATAGTCCATCATTTTAAATTTAACTTTATGTGATATAATTATTGTGTTTGATATTGTATTTTCCACAATAAGACCCGGAACAATACCTGGTACTGTAAATGTATCTCTTTCAATTTTTATTCCGTTATAATTGCTAAGTAACTTTTTGCTTTAGTGTTATTTGGGTCAAGATTAAGCACCGCTTTGGAGTAGAGGATGACCTCTTTATTGAAGTTGTTCGCTGAAAACAACTCAATTGCCTAAAGATACTGCGAAATAGCCTTCTCCTTTTTTTTCTGCATCTCGTAAATACTTGCCAGATTGAGATTTGCTCTTGCATAGGTTGGTCGAATCTCCAGAACTTTCAGATAATATTTCTCAGCCTGGTCAAATTTTTTTGAAGCATAGGAATTATTGCCAAGCATCATAAATGCAAAATAATTTGAAGGATCTTTTGCGATGATCATTTCGGCATAGCTATTCCCTTTCGTAATATTTCCAATCTGGGCGTACGATTCAGATAAGATGAGAAGTGCATTTATATCTTTCTCCGCTTGTTTCAACAACACCGGTTCCAGTTTAATAATCTCGCTCCATTGTTGCGATGCATATAGTTTTTCAATTTGAACCATTTGACTTTCGTGCAGCATATTGATTTGAGCTGTAGCACTTTTAACGCCTTGAAATGACAGAAGTAGCAGAACAAGGATAAAGACAAGGTTTGATTTGAAGACGATCATTCTGATTGAAATTAAGTGAACAATTAATATAAAAGTTTTGAAATAAAATTATTGACCACCCCGTGTAAATTTGCGTCCGCAGTGCGGACATTTCCAATCCGAGGTACGCTTCCCGTTTAAATAATATTCTGTGCCACACGAGTTCATTCTATATTTTTATTTCCTGTCATTGTGTTTAATTCACTGATAATTTTAATAATATCAATTACTTGCATGACTCTGCCATATTCCGAATTTAGAGGTAAGGCACATGCGACTACTTCCTCTAATGCTCCATTTTGTAACAGTTTTTTACAAAAAGAGTTAAGTGATGCTATCACCCCTGTTCCTGAATCTTTTAATTCTGAAATCAAATTCAAACGATTGTCTAAGATGTATATAATATCTTCAAAATCAGAGCTTGAACGTAAATCAGAACCACCTCTATTAATCAAAGCCACAAATTTTGATGCCAAAAAATAGGCTGTTTCAAAATACCTGATTTGAATACCATCATCAAAAGAGTACAGAAGAGTATGTGACATTCCCTCCTTGTACCAAATGTTTGAAAAACCTAAAATAGATTCGTCATTTGGCATAATATCAACTTTAATTCCCGCGTAATCCCAACGGCAAATGACGTTTGATTCAGTATCATTAACAAATTTCAAATTTCGAAGTTGATTTTCCAGTTCTGCGAATTTTGAATAGGAAAACAATTCTATGACGCAATCCACATCGTTAGTGGGACGAACTTCAGATGCTGCCGCATCTGAGGCATACAATTCCGCTACTGCACCTCCAACAAAAACAACCTCGGGTAACAAATAATCAAGCCCCTTTGCAATTACATGCAACATACCTAGATTCGACATGTTTACTTATCTTTTAATCTGATCGTTAGTTCTTCAATTGCAATTTTAACCTCTCGTGCTCTACCGACCCTTATTACGTCAACAAGTGCCAGCAATTCGTAAAGCTCAGCATCCGACTTAACAATTTTATCTACTGACTGATATAGCGGAGCAATAGCCTGACCACGAATATTTCCTTCACTGCTTGCCCATACATAATGGTCGGTTTGGGTTAGAATAATCTTGTTCAGCGGTGGAGCTGAGTGAGCCGTAGCAATACCTCGTACCATAGAACCTGGTAAGACAGGGAAAACATATTTCAAACCATAAATTAGAAATTCCAAAAATGACTGATAATAAATCTTCCGTTTGTCACCTGAAACCAAACGTGCCAGAAGACTCCTGTTCAGGCTTTCACTGACCTCCGAAGCGCTGAGCTGTAAACTCACAGCAATATCCTGAAATCGCCAATTGATTCCTTTCATGGTACTCAATTTCAGAAGAACCAGGACATCTTGCGGCCTCATTCCGTTGTGCTTCTTCATACTATATTTTTAATTTGCGATTCGCGAATTGCAAATATATAAATTTTCTTTTCAGTAATAAAGCAATTATGAGAAAATCAGTAGCCAGTTCGGGTAAATTTGCGTCCGCAATGCGGACATTTCCAATCCGAGGCATGCTTTCCGTTTAAATAATATGAATATAATGGTTAATTGTTAATTCTCAATTTATTTGCATGACTGCCACCTATATTTTTAAAGTCGTCTATTTATTAACCGCGATTGGAAATCGCGGGACCCTGGGTCATGCGATTTCCAATCGCATTTTAATAATTCAATCCTTCGCGAATTGCGAAACTCAGGATTCGGTAGGTTCTATTATCACTTTTGATAGATCAAATCTGTTAATGTAGTTAAATGCACTCTTAACTCATTAATTAAATCATCATGTTTTTTGGTCCATGATATATTTGGGAG
>JAAFHB010000501.1 GCA_010906965.1 Mariniphaga sp.
GGCAGTACAACTCAAAGCAACTTATTCCGAAGCTAAAGGAACCTGGATACTTAATGGTGTTAAAAGGTTTATTACCAATGGTGACGGGGATATCGCACTCGTATTGGCGCGCTCCGAAGAGGGTACCCGCGACGGGCGAGGATTATCAATGTATGTCTACGACAAGCGCAAAGGAGGCGTTACAGTACGCAGAATCGAACATAAAATGGGGATCATTGGTTCTCCGACCTGCGAACTTGTCTTTAAAGATGCCCCCGGCGAATTAATCGGTAACCGTAAGATGGGGCTTATCAAATACGTAATGGCCTTAATGAATGGTGCCAGACTTGGAATTGCTGCCCAATCGGTCGGTATTTCTGAAGCTGCATATCGCGAGGCATTACAATATGCCAAAGAGCGTGCCCAGTTTGGTAAAGCGATTATCCAGTTTCCGGCTGTTTACGAAATGCTTTCGGTTATGAAAGCAAAACTCGATGCATCCAGAACATTACTTTACGAAACATCCAGGTTCGTTGATCTCTACAAAACCTATCAGCATATTTCGGAAGAGCGTAAACTGACCAATCCCGAACGCGATGAAATGAAAGAATATCAGCGTTTGTCCGACTTGTTTACACCAATGGCGAAAGGAATCACATCTGAATTCTGTAATCAGAATGCATATGATGCCATTCAGATCCATGGTGGATCAGGTTTTATGAAGGATTACGCTGTTGAACGTATTTACAGAGATGCGCGAATTACTTCGATTTATGAAGGAACCACGCAGTTACAGGTTGTTGCCGCCATACGTGGTGTAACTACAGGTGGATACCTGAAACAAATTCATGCATACGAAAAAGTTGAGCTACGACCGGAGCTTGAGAAATTCCGTCGTATCCTGATCTCTTTGACGCAGGATTATGAAGAAGCTGCCAACAGGGTGATTTCTGTAGGCGATAATGAATACATTGATTTTCATGCCCGAAGGTTAGTCGAAATGGCAACTTATATTATTATGAGTTATCTGCTTGTCATTGATGCCAACCGTGATATGGAATATTTCCGTTCTGCACAGGTTTTTAATAAAATGGCCAAGGGTGAAGTTAAAGCCCGGGGTGAATTTATTCGAGCCTCGTCGCTTGAGGATATAGGAAACTACAAATACTAATAAGAAGCCGGATTTATTCCGGTTTTTTTTGCTTTGTACAATTGCTTGCCTATTGTAATACCTCACAATTTTCAGCTTATTTCCACTTTAGATTCAATTATTAAACTGTTTGTGCTGGCTGACCTACCTAACACAGGTCCTCTGGGTTCCTTTTTTAATGAAGAATTGCTGATTTCTGATTTCAAATGGTATTTACTATTGAATTACTTTAAGACAATTGATATGTCTCGTTATCCCAACAGCACCGTGATCCTACGATTTACCAGATATTTTCCAATTATAATTTAGCAGTTTTGCCCTTCTTCCAGGTTAATTTGATCTTTTAATAGGTACCAAATCCAATAAGGTGGGATAAAATTGATCTGTCAGGAAAGATTCTGATGGTTTTTTGGATTAAAGAGTCATCTTTTCAGTGCCGATTAAATGCCGAATTTCACCTGTTTTGATTGAAATATGCGTCGCTTTACCTGCTCAAAGTAGGCTTCATGAGTAAGATAATTTATAATTGAGTATTATTTTATGGTTTAAAAAACTATTATACAGCGGTATATATTGATCTGAATTATTTTGAAAAAAATTTCTCTGTACGCTTTGAAGTTTAATAAAACCGTCTACATTTGCACCACGATTTCAGGGAATGGCTTACAGGAACTAAGATTGGCGTTCACAGCATGTTTCAGGGGTTTGGAGGATAAGGAAAAGG
>JAAFHB010000105.1 GCA_010906965.1 Mariniphaga sp.
TATCTTATAAAATGGATGATTTTTAAAGAGGCTGCTTGCATTTGTTTGTCGATAGAGCCATTCTCCACCAGGTACAATTTTAATGTTGGTTTTATCGATGTAGGTTTTCTTATATGAAAAGTTTCTATAAGACATATCAAGTGGGTCTGAAGAAAAAATGGCCGGACATTTACCACAATTTTTTTGGTAGCCTTTACATTCCCAGGCATAATGGCAACCCCCTGTTAATGGCGCCATATCATACATTAACCAATAAACCGGGGCATGTGTAATTTCATAAAATTCGTAAATATTCTTTACGTTGATGAAATCTTTTACATGCATAATAATAATAATATCTGGTTTAATTTTGGCTTTATTTAGCAGTTTTTTTGTGCTAAAAAATCTTTTTTCCTCTTTTGAAAGATTAAAGTGGTACTTAGGATCAACCAGGCTTTCTCCGAGACTTAATACTTTCCTTAGCTTAATAACAGCTCTTTTCATCTTAGCTTGATAAAAAAATTTCCAAAATCGATACCGTGTTTCCATGCTTACGATTCCTTCAGGATAGTTAGCTGAATATTTATTTACAACTAATTTAACTGTACATCCCTTTTTTACCAAAATATTAAACAAATCCAAACCGACGATACCTGATGCCGCAAATGGACTATGAGCATTAAAAATTAATATATTCATATTTATTTATCCCAAATGCCTTTAGAGGTTTTATTAAGAATTTTAGAATATTGAATAGGAAGCAGTATTGCACCAAATAAGGATAAAATGCATGTTGAAAGTACTACCCCGGAAACACCAATTTGCTTTCCTAAATAAATCGCTAAAGGAATATTTACTACACTTCCGCCCAGACCAATAAATAATTGCAATCTTAATTTACCAACGCCATTTAGAAACAGTGAAAAAATTCCGCACCATGTGTTAATAATAACGTATGCGGCTAAACTTGCTGAAACTATAAATGGTATCTCAATTTCATGGCCTATCCATAATTTGTAGATGTTTTTTGAGCAAAAAACCATAATTAGCGCAAGTATCATAAACAGCATCCATAACGTTATAATTTTCTTAATGGCATTCTGTATCCAATTAATATCACTTTTGATCCAAGCTTCGGTAATAGCACTCCAAAACGGCATCATAACAATTCCCATCATCATGGGTATAATACCAAAATATTTAAATGCTATATTATAAGAGGTTACCTGGTAGGATCCAAACAGTTGAGCAATAATTATATTGCTTGTTTGATATGAGATGACAAAAACAATTTGAATGATGAAAAATTTCAGCCCCAAACTCATTAGGTCACGAGCACAACCAAATTTCACAAACCTTAAAGCAGGAGCATAAATTTTATATTTGTGAGTATAAAACCAAATGCTAGACACAATGAGTACCAAAACGGGCATTAAGCCCAAGCTAATCCCCAAATAAATTAAACTTCCAGAAGTTGTTTTTGTAAGAATAAAAATAACAACTAAAGAAAGCAAACTTCCAATTAAATTTAAAAGAGAAGCTTTTGCAGGTTGCTGACTGGCAGTTAAAACAGTAGTTATTAACTGCAATACAAATTGGAAACAGAAAAAAACGAAGACGATAAGAGCTAAAATACTTAGTTCATTGGCAAGATTGACAGGAGCATTAAGTATTCCTGTCCAGTTTAGAAGCGGATTAATGCATAAAAATATAATTAAAATAATAACAACTATAATGCTTAAAATAGCATATGTTGTGCTTACATATGTACGTGCCAGCACGTGTTCCCCTTTTGCTAATGCCTCAGCAAATTTATTTCGTAATCCATTTCCAAAACCTATATCGAAAAAACCAAACCATCCAACAATAGAACTTAAGGTAATCCAAATACCGTATTGTGTAGGATTTATGTAATGAATGGTTAAAGGAACCAAAACCAAACTTATTGCCAAACTAGATCCTTTATACAGGAAAGATTCAAGAATATTCTTCTTTGCCTTTATACTACGTTCGTGGCCTTTATTTATTAGATTTAGAAGTGATACAATGGGTTTTATAGTGTGATAATACTTGTAAATTGATTTCAGCAGAGCAGAATGCATAATAGTTATTTATTGGGTTGTATTAAGTTGAAGTTATCAATCATATAATTGAGTACACATTTTTGCTAAAAATATAACTATCTTCTTGTCTTTAAATTTTCCAGATATTCTAAATTTATTATTGAAATTAAGCCATAACAAATGTTTAAGTCAAATATTTTCTAATAATTGAAACCGTTTTTTCTGCTTTTTCCTGTGTATAGTATTTATCAATGAACAAGTTAATAATGCTTTGATGGAGTTGATCTGCTACCCTGCAATCATGTTTGTGCTGCATAGTTCCAATTGATGCATAATGATTACTGGCAAAAAGGTTATTTCTAAATAATTCTGTTAATATTGCATCCTTTTTGTTAACTATAATGTTAAATCTCCAATTGTTCATTTCACTAATTAGTTGAATCTCAATTGGCAAAGTTGATTTGTATATATCTATAATAGTTGATTTGTGTATTCGCCATTTTTCAACTTCTAATGCAATTAGTCTCTCGTAATAGTTGGGCTCTATATCATCAATATTATTTGAAACATGAATACAATCAAGTTCACTGTCATTATCTGGCAAATAATTCAAAAAATTCTTATAGAATGAATTCTTTAGCTCTAAATATTTATGTTTCTTAAACGTAACTTGAAGCATGTTCATACAAAAAGAATCACCAACAAATCCAAATCCCCAACCTGCCAAATCAACCTGTTTTCCATATCCTGTGCTATACAGAATCAAGTCGATGCAATTATCATCAATATTCGTTTCCATTGTTGGTGTGCATAAACATCTATCATCAATTATTACAACCGTGGGCGAAATATTTCTTATTTCAAGAAAAAAAGCATATGGCACAGTAGGTATTCCATAAGAGTGATTGAAAATCAGGATTGATTTCTTACACTTTTTTAAATGCTTAATAGTCATTTCCTGATTAATGCAATAATCACGAATATTTATGTCGATAAAAATATAAGGCATTTTCAGATACTGAATCAAAAAAAATACATCATGACAAATATTCGATGGCAACAATATAGTATAATTCGCATCAGCCTTGAATTTCTCTAAAAAATTATAGAGAATGGAAAGCCCTCTTGAACCGGTTATCATTTTCATCCTATATTTCAAAATTATTGGTTTTCGAACGCTCAGTCCACAACCTGATAAATACTCTTTCGTTATTGTGCAAGAAATATGCAGGATAATCGTCCGGATCACATGCCCTGATCATGTGGTACAATTTTTCTAATGTTTCCTTGGGATTTAATTCAGAATCCTTTGGCGTTCTTTTTGGAGCTATAATTTTTGTAACTCCAGACTGCTTAAAAGATGGTATATTTTCCTTTTCTATGAGTTGAAATAATTGATCAAAAAAAGTTGGTGCTATATTCTCGATATCCTCTTTAATTGACTTAACAGTAGAAAACTCATTGATTGGAATTCTCATTTGTAAAATGATATCTCCAGCATCCAACTCCTCTGTTAAGAAATGAGCAGTTATACCATGCTCTTTTTCATTATTCATGATGACATAAGGCTCTGTGTGATATCCTTTAAAATCAGGCAGTATTGCAGGATGTACGTTAATTAATTTTATATTATTAAAGGTGTTAAAAAATGGAGCTTTTAAAATTCTCCTCCAGCCTGTAGAAATAATTACATCAGGTGAAAATTCACTCAGCTTTTCTAATAATTCTGTTGAATTTTCGATTATGTCAATATTTTCAATGCATGAGGATTCAATAATTAGATTATTAATATGTCGCGGATTACTTTTATGTAAAATTATTTTGTAATCATTATGACTTTTATTAATAATTTCAAAAACTCCCTTATAAAAGGCTCCAACCAGAAAAATTATTTTCATGTTTTTGTAAAATTTAAATTTTAAATTTTTGTCTATCACACTGGAAATAATATGAATAAGTATGTTGAAAAAGTTAAACTTTTATAATCTCTTCCTTGCTTAATTCAGCCTGAAAGGATTTCATGGATTTTATCGTGTTAGGGCCTTCGTTAAACAAGAGATCAATTATGGACACGTTATGGGCAAATGGTGGATATAATTGATGGTATTCGGGATAACCTGAATAATCCATCCATTCCAAAATAATTTCTTCATCAATAAATTCATTCTCATCAATGTAATCTTTTGCCGCAGGTCCTGATAGATAATTAGTAGCATTAGTCTTTTTTAGCAGTTCTAGCACGCGTTTCCCTTTTCTTTCTTTCAAATTATAAATTCTTGAATCCGCAAATGAGGTCTTAATTCCCAAAATATTTTTTGAAATTGACTTAATCATACTCTGATTAAAATCTGAAAGGTTTGTCCATTGGACATTCTGATAAAAATCTTCAAAAAACCCGTTGTATTCCTTAAAATAACGTGTTTTTGAATAATGTTGTTTTAAAATATTCCAATGTTGTTTCTGCCAAGAATTATTTGATAATTTGACATCACATATCAATCTATTCTCATCTGCTCCGCAAGGTATTGTTAGCCATACCGTTCCATTAGGCGTCTTGATTTTATTTCTATTTCGCCAATCACTTTTAGTATACTGTAGATCGTCATGAAAAATAAATAAATCAACCATATTGATAATATCGAAATACCCTTTCCACGGAATATAATTAGATTGTAAAATCGCTACTCTTTTCATAATTCTTAATGAATTATTTTTATCAATTGCTCTAATAATTTCAGGCTGAAATAATTCCATTGCCTGCGTCTATTCTTTTAATTTTCAGACAATATATACATAGATAATATACTAACTGATGTTTAAATTCTAAAAACTTTGTCTGAACTATTCTTATAGTACATTTCTTAAATCAACAGTCAGTTTAGAATTTTCTATTATAATATCAGCATTCAAAATATTGTGATTTGTTGTTAAAACTACACAGTCAGCATTTTGAAGTAATTCTTTGGTCGGCTCAATTGATTTTAATGAATTACTTTCAGAAGTTTTTTTAATTGGAATATATGGATCATAATAGCTGGTTTCTCCGCCTTTATGAATCAACTGATGCTTAGCAATCCCTTTTAAAATTATGCATATTGGTATGGGAAAAAGTAAGTTTATGGAAATTATTATCAATTAAGCAATTAAAAATCTTTCAAACTATTTTTGAGAAAGGCACTGGTCATTCCTAAGGTCGTACTGGTCGTTCCCAAGGTCATACTAGGCATTCCCAAAGTCATACAAGTCATTCCCAAGGTCGTACTAAGCATTCCCAAGGTCGTACTAGCCATTACTAAAGTCTTACTAGGCATTCCCAAGGTCATACTATGCATTACGAAAGTCTTACTAGGCATTCCCAAGGTCATACTGGGCATTCCCAAAGTCATACTAAGCATTCCCAAGGTCGTACCAGGCATTACTTTGGTAAATTCGGAAGAAATAAACAATTTAAAAAGGTGCGCACGTAAGGGTATATCCAATGTGCTCTGCGTGCAGGCGCGCTGGTTGCCCAACGTGTGCGCCTCTGCATTATTTATTTTTCATTGGTTCCGGCTGGTGCCTCTCCGTTATCCTTCCTTTTTTTGTTTTCGGGTTTGGAGGCTCTACGCACCCGTTTCTTCAGATCCTCGAAGGAATAATCCTGCGCCTTAGCGCGATCGGTTGCATTGTAGAGTATCTTACCCGCTGTAAGTATTTCAGTGAGTTGCCCAAATAAATCATTCAGCAAGCCTAAATTATCCTGTACAATCTTTTTTCGGTTACTAAATATTTCAGCCTGTTTTAATTTGTCATTCTTAAGGGACTTATTTGCAGATGCAAACAGCTCAATAGCCTCCTCTGTAAGTCCCTGTTCAACGAGCGCCTCCTTAAAATTTGCAATATTAGCACTTATCGTAGACAGACTTTTAATAGCACCTTCTGCATCGCTATCAGTAATAGCCTTACGCAACATTGCGATACCGTAGTCTGTATGATCGGTGTGTGAGAATTTCACATAACCCGTCAGCCTGTTTATAGGATCAATCAGACTGTCGAGCGTTTTATTTATCCTCTCTGTAATAACTTTCTGCCGCTGAATTTCAGATTGTGGGATAACTACCTCAAATACCTTCTCAATGTTGGTTTCGAAGTCTTCCAGGTACGCAGGTGTAAATTTCTTCGAATAGGCCATAAAATCGGCCAGATCGCGTTTCAGACTATCGGCTGCAATGCCACAAGTCACGGGTAATTCCGCATCCTTACATTTGTACTGACGAATCATAGGTGTTGCCATAACTTTCTAATTTAAATTGTTAATATAAATGCTAATTGAAAAGATTATACGGATTGAAAAGATTTCAAGGATTAAAACCGGATTGCACTGCCTGCCCCGCGAATCGGGGATTTCCTTCGGCCCTTGTGACTCGTTTGCAATCCAGAAGCTTTACGACCACGATTTTTCGGGGGGGTGAGTTTATAACTTCTATTCCTGCAAAGTGAATTAACCGGTGGGCTAGTGAAGTGTCGTTACAAACGACAGGCAACTAACCCCTCGTTTAAAACGAGGGGGAGAAAGGGAAGCTGAATGCAAAATTAGTTACACAGGGTCACACGGGGTAAAGCACTTATTTTCAAAGTTTAATTTTACTTTATAGCGTCAAATCGTTTATTGAAAAACATTGTGTAACACAGCGTGAACTCTGTGAAACATTGTGTAGCATTTCCTTTAAATTATATAAAACCAATAAATGATTGGACTCCTTTGCAATTTCGGGAGTTTAAATACAAATTACACGGATTAGGAAAGCTCCGTAAAAACGGGATTAAAACATTAAGACAGATTACACGAATTTAGAACGTCCCGTAAATGTCGCATACGAATGATTTGCAGTGCACCGGTAATATTGACTGATGACTAACTAGTGCCCTGGTGGCTTTGTTCGCGAATCAACCCAGATCAGTTAAAAACCTTTCTTTAAGATGGTCTTTGGCACGATCGGACAATGCTATTTTATACTTCATATAAAGAAGACTTTGGGGAAGTAATTTTCCCCACCTGAAGCATAACTTTAATGCTTTTCAAATAAAACTGCCAGGCTTTATATTCCATCTCCGTCATCGTACTGTAACATCTCCCAGTTTTCAACCAGAATTTCGAACCCTTTTCTTTTGATTTCTGTATCTGCTAACATGGCATCTATTTTAAACAATTTTTAAAATCAACTGGAATCTTACAACTGTAATTCAGAGACCTTAGAATTAAAGAGAGTATGAAACGAAATACGCAACCCCAAGCGTAAAGAACAGTGTGATATTTTGTTGGTGACAATGTAGGCATGGTGTATATTGTTGCACATATGCAGGATAACAAAAAGGTTCCAAAATTGAAGGCTTAGAGGAAAGCATCAAAAATATTTTTTGCCCATGGGTTTATTGCAAAATAAGTTTTCTCAATTTGACCGTTTATTGCCCTGAAAAGCAATTTAGGCTCTGCATAATTCTCTGAATTGTCATATACATATAGCCTATCGACCTCTTTTGCAATGGCACTACAATTAGCGATCGATTTTGAATAACGACTGATAATTTTGTTAATTGGAACATCATGCCCTCCCTCTATGACCCGCTGGGTTATACGAGCAGCATTAATCGAAGGATGATCAGTACCGACAAAAAACAGACGAATAAAATACCCGGATTCTTTTGCACGCTTTATGAAGGAAATTTTGTCAACTGCTGAAAGTACAGTTTCAAATACTACACCTTGGCGATATTTTAGACATTCTTCCCTTAATTCAGTCGCCCTATGTGCTGCTTTCATTACTGCCTCTGGGGAATTCCAGTCTCCAAATTCGTCTCTGGCAATGATATCCGGATTAATGTAAGAGCAACCTTCAATCCATTCATGATGTAAAATCTTATCAGTTACAGATGTTTTTCCCGATCCGTTTGGTCCGGCAATTATAACCAACTTCGGTTTTAAATCATTCATCTAACACTGAATTGATTACGAGTTTTTACTGACAACTGAATCAAATTTTGTTGAAACTTTATGTTTGCCTCTTCTGCTCTTTTTTGGGCTTCAATTGCCACCTCCTTCATGATTATGTGAAGTTGTTTTTCAGATGGTTCAACATCTGAAGTAAACCGATATGAGTTTTTACTTTTCATATAAATCATTGTTTTTACGTTCGGATTATACAGTTGATCCGAATACAAAAATAAGTGTTCTTTTTGAATGATTTCACAGATTGGTTTTATTTCTCGATTTTATCCTTATAAGCTGATTTCTTATTCTTCCGGATTTTAGCAGGCTGCTCTTCAGTAGCATAATAGTTCTTCTTATAGGAATTTTTACTATACGTTTCGTACCTCGAATACCTGGAGTAGGCGTAACCGAATGCGTTTGACTGAATGTCATTCACTACAATCGCCAGGTGGCTGACCATCTGTTTATCCGCGTAATGATTAATCAGCTCAAGTTGCTGTTTATGTGAAAAACCATAGCGCAGTATAAAAATATTAAGGTCGGACAACTGACTCACGATAATGCCATCGGTTACCAATAAAGTTGGTGCATTGTCGATGATAACATAGTCGAAAGCGTGCCGGACTTTATCGAGCAGCATTTTCATTTCGGGTTTGCCCAGGATTTCGGACGGGTTTGGAGGAATGGGTCCGGCAGGAAGCAGAAACAGGTTTGGAACAGAGGTGGAAAAAATAACCTCATCGATGGTATCGTGTCCAATCAGGCAGGTACTCAATCCGTGGTCGTTACTCATTTCAAATATTTTATGCAATTTGGGTTTTCGCAAATCGGCACCGATCAGAAGTACTTTCTGATTATTCATTGCCAGTATAGAAGCCAGATTTACAGCAATAAATGTTTTTCCCTCGTTCGGATTGGTTGACTGAATTGTTATAATTTTTCCGTTAGGCTCAGTCAGCATAAACTGAAGGTTCGTGCGTAATGCCCTGAACGATTCGGCAATAATAGATTTGGGGTTTTCGTGTACAGTAATAGCAGCATTGGATTGATCGTGAATGATATTCCCCGGAATAGGGATCGATGAATTGTCTTCGATGTCCTCCTGTGTGCGTATATGAGTATCTAAACTGTTATATAGCAGAATGAGGCCTAATGGAAGCGCCAGTCCGGCGAGCAGGCCAATGATTAGAATTATTTTACCCGACAGACCGATCGGAAGCGCTGTTTCGGGCCGGGCCTTATCGATAATTTGAATATCGGGAACACTTGAAGCCAGTGCTATTTTCATTTCAGCGCGCTTTTGCAGCAGGAACGTATAAATCCCGCTTGTCATATCGACCTGGCGCTGGATGTTAACCATCTGCTGTTCCTTTTTGGGCAGTTTATTCATCTGGCTGCCGATAGCGGCCTCCCTGATTTTTAAATTATTGATCGTATTTGTGGCATTATCAATCAGGTTACGCAGGTTTTCGTTCAACAGATTTCGTGTCTGTGCCAATTCCTTGTCGATGTTAATTAATTGAGGATTATTATCCCTAACGCTGAACGACATATACTGACGGCGACTGTATAGTTCACCTAATTTAAGAACCATCGCATTGAGTGAAGCGTCTTCGATCCCAACGACAGAAGGTGAAACCAGTTGTTTATAGTCAGCGGCTTTACTAAGATAAGAACGAAGATTCTGAAAATAATTGAGTTGTACCTGGTTTTTTGCTCTTTCCGATTCAGCCTCTTTGAGTTTATCCATTACAATGGTTGTTTCGGACTTAAGGTCGATGATTTCATTCCGCGAGCGGAACTCTGTATATTTTGTTCCGGCAGTATTCATAGAGTCGGAAATACCGCTTAACTGACTATTTATAAAATCAAGTGATCTCTGGTTAACTTCATTTTGAAGGCTCAGTTTACTTTCGATGTAAACATTGATCAGCTCATTCAAAAATTCGCCGTATTTTGCAGGTTCATCACCTTTAATGGTACACTGAATTATTTCTCCCTTCTTATTTTTCAATGTTACCTCAAGACTTTTTTGGTAAGCCAGGGTTGCATCGTTAAGGTCATTAAACACAAATTTATATTTCTCATCCGGTGCTTCGGCATTGGTTGCCTTTTTAACCAATGTGAAATTGAAATGACCATTTTTAAATGGACTGCCAAATTCGCCTGTGCTTTCGAATTTTATCTTCGTGATTACATTGTTGTTTTTTACTTCCCCATCAACTGAAACCGTATATGACTCAGCGGAATCGGGCGTGATGCAAATGGCAATGCCTTTTGGATTTGCAAAATCCTGCGCTTCCTGAACATCATATGGTTCCTCCTTATAAATACTCCTCCATACCAGCAACTCTTTTTTGTACCAGCTTGTGCGCCAGTTCAGGTTAATAAGCGCCTTGTTGATTGGGTAATACGATTGAAGGATCTCAAGCTGATTATAAATGTTATTGTCCGATTTATTCTGCGTGGCCTTAAATAAATCTTTGATGTCGATTTGGTTCAGATTTTCAGTGACCAGTATGGAAGTGCTTACCTGATAATTTTGATTTACAGATTTGGTGTATAGATAGGCACCAGCTAATCCCAAAATACCGAACAGCAGAAACAAATGCCATTGTTTTACCAGTATGTAAGTTAATTTTTTAAAGTCGATCCCCTCCTGCCGGGAATTCTCTTCGTCAAAGTGCTCTAAATTCATTTCGCAATATTTACTGTTGTTTGAATGGAAATTGTTTTATCTTAAATCAGTGTTCTGAACCCTTTATCTGTGCAGTTTTCACAGCTTCGCCCTCTCAGTCACACAGACCAGTTGTTTCTTGACAAAAAAAACGGATGCTACTCTTGTTTAGTATTAATTGGAACAAAAACTGGTTCCAATTAAGAATCGCTTAATTCTTTCAATTCCTGTTGTGTTGACTTTTTCGGGGAATCGAATACCTGCACGCATTAAGCGAAAATCACGAGAATAACATCTGAATTTTTAAGATTGGGTAAAATCAATTTATTAAGTTTAAGTGTCAGGCAATATTACGAGAGATCCAATAAGATGTTGGATATTAACCGGATACTTTCGGATATATTCGAGTATAAACGGTTTTGATCGTTTATATTATTAAATAACAAGATGATACATGTCAAAATTATTTTTAATGCAATTGCTGTTGGTTCTACAAAAATCAACAGATTTTTCACGGAGAGCTTTACTTTGCTTATTTTTTGACTTAATTGCTTGTTTCAAAAACTACTTTTTATCTTTGTTCGAACACAATTTTCATTAGCTTCATCATATTTTTGATCAATTGAGAATATGAAAAAATATTTAAACCAAATCATTCAAACAAAATGGATTTTAACAGCATCAACCGACGTTCATTTTTAAAAAAGACGGAGCTGCAAATGTCCTTGGGGGCCTGACTCGAAAACTGTTGTTGACTTCAACAACCATGACAGGCCTGTCAAATTCGATTCCCCACTGGCGTGGATTCAATTTGTCTGACTATTTCGGTCCATTGGTGGCCCATAAAGGGAAATCGTCAGCGGTTACTACCGTAGCATACTTTCGCCGGATCTCTTGCCGGGATTTCGACTTTGTCCGGATTACAATGATCAATGCCCCCAATATCAATTTCGATTAAAGAATAAAGTTACGCCCAGGAGATGTGCGGTACAATAATAAAAATGTCTGGCTATGAAAAGACTTTGACAAAAAGCAAAGCTATTTCAGAACCAGACATTCTTAGATTAAAAAATTGATACTAAAAGGGTTTCTGTTACCAGTTTGAATCCTCTTTCTCCGATTTAAGATGAATTGTCAGATCAGCAATCATATTATCGAAGTTACTGTTCATCAATGAATACACATCATTAATTGTTGCAGATGATACTTTATTGCTGAATAGTGGTTTAGTACCCGCATTTTTACGATAGGCATCCCATCCTTCTTTGGTAGTCAGCGATTTAAATTCTTCAAAACTCATCTCATAACCATTTTCATATTTAATGGAGTTAACGTATAATAGATATTTAAAGCGACCGTCCTTAAACTGTACGCTCAATGCATAATTGACATCGATAAAAGTCGGATACTTCTGAAGGATGTAAATAATATTTTTAACCCCTGAGCCAATAATTTTTTGCTCTTTCGGATCGTCAACCTGAATCACTATTTCACCCGGGTTAGAACTGACTGCAAACCATTCTTTTGCAATACCGTACATTTCCGTTGCGCTTTTATTCGCAAGATTTACGATTGCCTCCTTTGGCTGGCCAGCTGCGAAGAAAGGGAAAAGAACGACTAACAAAAATGTAAATGTTTTCATGACTACTTGTATTAATATGTAAATAACAATAACTTTCGACTTCGAAGACTTATTAGAATAACATCAGAAGCGCTGTATAACAGTATGTTTAACTTATAAAATGAATTAATATAAAATACACATACCACTATTACGGTAGTTCAGGAAAAAAGTTATATGTTAGCCGGATATATTCGATTATAATCGAATATATCCGACTTTAATTGAAGGCTGCCTGACAAAATATTGATTAACAAGACGATAATCATCCAATTTATTTTTTGATTCGCTGAGAATTTTTCAGAACATTAACGGAGCTTATTTGTATTCACTGATTTCACCAAGACTTATCATAGATTTCACGAACTAGTTTTTATCTTTGCTCTAATTCAAGATCGCCTGGATCCCTTCATTTTCTGATCAGCTGAGAACACGAAAACATATTTAAACTTAAATCATTCAAACAAAATGGATTTTAACAGCATCAACCGACGTTCATTTTTAAAAACTGCCGGGGCAGCAACGGCCTTAATTGGGATGACCAGAAAACTTTCGTTTGCCTCAACAGCGATGGCAGGGATAACGAATCCAATTCCCCGCTGGCGTGGCTTCAACCTGCTTGACTATTTCAGCCCAATGGCACCAAAAGGAAAATCATCCTCCGCAACCACTGAAGATGACTTCCGCTGGATGGCTGACTGGGGTTTCGACTTTGTACGTATTCCGATGGCCTATCCCCGCTACATTAAATACGATCCGACTAAGGATGTTACTCCCGAAGATGTGTTGAACATTGATGAAAAAGCGGTTGATGGCATCGTACAATTGATTGACCTTGCAAATAAATACAAATTGCATGTAAGTCTGAATCTGCACCGGGCTCCGGGATATTGCGTAAATGCCGGGTTTAATGAGCCATATAACCTTTGGAAAGATGAAGCTGCACAGGACGCATTCAAATTCCATTGGGAGATGTGGGCGAAAAGACTTAAAGATTACTCACGGGAAAATGTAAGTTTCGACCTTGTCAACGAGCCAAGTTTACGCGAGAATATGAATGACCAGTTTGGCGACCGGAAGACGGTTCCGGGGGCAATTTACCGTAAAGTGGCCAAAGAAACAGCCGAAGCCATCAGAAAGTACAATCCCGCACGCATTGTTGTCGCTGACGGAAATGATGTCGGTTCATCGGTTATTCCGGAAATTGCTGATCTTGAAATTGCACAAAGTTGCCGCGGTTATTTCCCGCACTATATCTCGCATTACAGGGCACCATGGGTATATAAAAATCCCGATACCGCACCAATGCCGGTTTGGCCCGGTACAATCGACAATAAATACTTTGGAAGAGAGTCGCTTGAAAAGTTCTATGAGCCATGGATCGACCTGGTTAAGAAAGGCGTAGGCGTACATTGCGGAGAATGTGGCTGCTGGCGCGAAACCCCGCACGAAGTGTTTTTGGCCTGGTTTGGTGATGTACTTGATATCCTAACGCAAAACGGAATTGGGTATGCCTTGTGGAACTTCAGGGGCGATTTTGGAATGCTCGATTCGGGAAGAAAGGATGTTGAGTATGAGGATTGGCATGGCCACAAACTCGACCGGAAGATGCTTACAATGCTACAGAAGTATTGAGGAAGTGAGGGGGATGAGGGAGAGACAAAGGGACTAAGGGACACAGAGACGAAGGGATGATGAGAAATGAGACAATTCGTCAATGAGGCAATTGGACAATGGGACGATCCGACAATTCAACAATTGTATTCCGGAATAATGAGTGAAGCGTAACCCAGAATGGGTTAAATGTTGATAACCCTGGGTAAGCGATCCGGGAATGGGTAGTTCGTTTTTGTCAGGAAAATGACTCCGGATTGCGTAACCCGGGGTATGAAATGGAAGAAAAATACAGGCGCAACTGCCTCCATGAATAAAAATCAAAAGTTCTATGCGCCTCAGATTGAAGGTTCAGAAATTGGACAATGAGGCAATTTGACAGTGTGACGATCCGACAATTCGACAATTGTAATCCGGAATAATGAGTGGTGCGTAACCCAGAATGGGTTAAATGTTAGTAACCCCGGGTAAGCGATCCGGGAATGGTTCGTTCGTATTTGTCAGAAAAATGAAACGATACGGCCCGATACGCCGCAAACTGAACCTTCTGATATGTATCGTATTCTGAAAATATTGTAAGACAAAAGGCCGTCCAAAAAAATTGAGACGGCCTTTTGTTTTATTCACTCGTTCAACTATTTAAGTTGGTTGAACAACGTCCGGAAGCTCACCTGTTTTAGAATCATGTCGCGCAATGCGTTAATTTCTACCCGCTCCTGGAGCATTGTATCGCGAAAGCGAATGGTAACTGTTTTGTCCTCGGCAGTCTGATGATCGACCGTAACACAGAAAGGCGTTCCAATCGCATCCTGCCGGCGGTAGCGTTTGCCGATTGAATCTTTTTCGTCGTATTGGCAATTGAAATCGAACTTCAATTCATCAATTATTTCGCGCGCTATTTCAGGAAGTCCATCTTTTTTGATCAATGGCATTACGGCCAGTTTGACGGGAGCAAGTGGCGCCGGCAATCTTAAAACAACCCTTGTATCTTTTTGTCCGTTTGAATCTTCAACAACCTCCTCATGGTAAGCGGCTGAAATAATCTGAAGGAACATACGGTCGACACCAATCGATGTTTCAACGACAAATGGCACATACGATTCGTTGATTTCGGGATCGAAGTATTGAATTTTTTTACCCGAGAATTTTTGGTGCTGCGACAAATCATAATCGGTGCGCGAATGAATTCCTTCCACTTCCTTGAATCCAAAAGGAAATTTAAACTCTATATCAACAGCAGCGTTGGCATAGTGTGCCAGTTTTTCGTGAACATGGAAGCGGTAATTCTCGTTTCCAAATCCAAGTGCCTGGTGCCATTTAACGCGCAAATCCTTCCATTTTTCGAACCAGACAAGTTCAGTACCAGGACGCACAAAGAATTGCATTTCCATCTGCTCAAACTCGCGCATTCTGAAGATAAACTGACGGGCAACAATCTCGTTTCTGAAAGCCTTCCCAATCTGTGCAATACCAAACGGAATTTTCATCCTGCCCGATTTCTGGACATTCATATAGTTAACAAAAATTCCCTGTGCTGTTTCGGGGCGAAGGTAAACCTTTAATGCCCCATCAGCAGTGGAACCCATTTCGGTCGAAAACATCAGGTTAAACTGACGCACTTCTGTCCAGTTTCGCGTTCCGGAAACGGGGCAAACGATTTCGTTATCCTCAATAATTTGTTTTAATTCAACAAGATCGACATTGTTAAGCGCTTCGGCAAAGCGGTTGTGAAGTGCGTCCCATTTCGCCTGAGATTCCAAAACCCTCGTGTTGGTAGTACGAAACTGTGCCTCATCAAAAGTTTCACCAAAACGGGCTTTCGCTTTTTCAACCTCCTTATCAATTTTCGCCTCAATTTTTGCCAGATGATCTTCAATCAGCACATCGGCGCGGTATCTTTTTTTCGAATCACGATTGTCAATCAACGGGTCATTAAATGCATCAACATGGCCTGAAGCTTTCCAGATCGTAGGATGCATAAAAATAGCTGAGTCAATTCCCACAATATTTTCGTGTAGTAAAACCATCGAATCCCACCAGTATTTCTTGATGTTATTCTTTAACTCTACTCCATATTGTCCGTAATCGTAAACCGCGCTTAATCCGTCGTAAATTTCGCTCGATGGAAATACATAACCATATTCTTTACAATGAGCAATCAATTTCTTGAATAAATCTTCCTGGGCCATATCAACTAATTTTAGAGCAAACGAATCGCTCTATTCATTAAATATTAATAATTCAACTATTTACAAAATTTATTTTTTATCATCGATCTCTTCAAATTCGATATAGTCACCATCGGCACGTTTATATTGCTTTGGTTTTTTATCGGAATAATCGATCGTAACATCACCCTGCCGCACAGTTTGCCGGCCTTTCGATGCCTCCCGGTTTTTCATTTCCTGGAAAAGTTTGTCAGCTGCTTTTTCAACAACTTTAGGGGCAATAAAGCGCATCAGCATCTTGAATCCGTAATAGACCAGAATCAGGATAACTAAAACCCTGATAAAAGAGACGATATTGAGCAGAATGTATAGTACCATTACTTTTGATTTTGATGATCCCGGCAAAATTAGGAAATATTTCGCACCAATCCGCTAATAAGGACAATGACAATTGGGATTTAATCTGCTTCCACTTTTACTGGTTTTACCGCTACCTGCACCATCAAAAATAAAATTGATTCCGATTCGCAGGTTCATGTTCCTCGCTTTGCTCGGATAAAATGGCGAAAACAAATTGTCAGCAGCCGTGTAAATTTGAAATATACCTGCCCTTATCCCAACACCTAAACCAAGGTTATCGTAGGTCGATTCCATGATTGAATAGCTTGCAGATAACGATAACCGTTCCCATAATAATGCATTCGCCGAAGCAGTTAAAGAAGTACGTATTGTGTTATTGATTATCCTGATCCTTGTTAGACCTGAGACGTTTACTATGTCATTCAGCTGATGATCAATACCAAAATAAATTTTAGCGGGTAACAATGTTGCAAAATTGGTTTCTGAATGTGCAGGACGAAAAGCTCTTGATATGACATTACTTAAGCTGTCGATAACATCATAAAACTGAGGTATTACAGGTGGATTCTCCCTGGAATCATTTAGATTAATTCCCCGGTATAAATATTGCCCCTGTTCCGTAAATCTTGTTACGTTGCTCTTCCAACCAATCGCACCCAGATCGATGATGCTTGCAGATACTTCTGTTTTTTTGTTGATGCGGTACGCAAAACCCAGATCCACAGCAATACCCGGATTCTGAAAATTGGTCAGGTAATCTTTAGCGGAATAATTGGGGATTGAATTAACAGCGGTTATCTCCCCGAATGCACTGTAATTAAATCTGACGGGGGCTGAAATATTAATGCGACCTGTTGCCACAACGTCAAGGGATTCGAGATTATCGGGTGAGGTGATTTTGAAATTCATTCCATTCGTCTGAACAGCAGCCATTCCGAACAGGATTTTTGCAGCTCCGCCGATTGTGAGTTTTTTGTCGATATCGCGCGAATAGTTGAATGCAAACTCGCGGTAATGTTGCGCGCCTCCGCCACCATTTCCTGAATAATAAGTCTGTCCAACATAAGGATAATTCCCGAATTGAATAAGATTTACAAGATTTTTACTAAAAAACAGGGAAGTAAATTCACGTTCGGTTAAAGAGATGGCAAAGAAATTTTTCCCTTTTTTGTAACCACCTTCGAGAATTGTCAATGCGGCAGACTCGTAAATAAAATTCTTATTGTCAAGACTTTCCCTGAATTTATCAAAGTCAATCACGAGTGAATCAGAACGGGTACCAGTCCCCCAATGAATCAGATCATTGTAGGCCCAATTATTGGTATTTACGGACAAATCAAGTTTCGAAAATAACGGCATACTGAAATAAAAGCCTTCTGATATTCCGGGACGTGCAGGATTAATGTCTTTTGTCTGAGGAATACCCTTCATAAAATAGAGGGTATTTGGTTGCGCAAAAAGGAGATGTGATCCAAAAAGAAGAATCACAAATGAAAATATTTTGAACTGTTTCCCCGATTTCATTATTTGGAGATTTTATAATTTCTGCAAATCGACGGGAGCATAAAAAGATAATTTAACTGAAAATTGCTTTGATTTTACCAGACCATACGTAGTGTTTCCCAGAATGGATGGAAAGAGTTTAAAACTCAATTTAATAT
>JAAFHB010000502.1 GCA_010906965.1 Mariniphaga sp.
TATTCAGCAACCCTGAAACTGCGTCAAGTGTGATGGTATCCTGTATATTGAGCAGGACGTAATTGTAAATTATTTTAATTTGATCAAGGTCTTTATAATGGCTTACCGTGAACTCGGGCGCGAGTGAGAGTATTTCCTTCTCTTCTATTTCAGTTAAACTTTTCAGCAATATCAGGAGAGCAATAAAGCCATCACTGCCTTGCAATTCAGCTAATTGAAGCATTTGCTGTTTTATTAGTTTGACGCTGTCACCTTTAAAGGCAACCCCGCTTTTTGCCCGGTTAAAAAGATCATGAATTGCTTCAAGTTCCTTTATTTGAATTAAATCGCGGTTAATGAGTGATTCAGAGATATAGAGTATTAAGCATTCTAGAGGAATATTTTTTTCTGTTTCTGATAATTCGCGGTGATGCAGCAAGTTGGGGCCAATCAAAATCAGGTCATTGCTATCAAACGACGATATATGATTCCCTACTATTCTTTTACCGCTGCCAGAGGTTACAAAATTCAGCTCGTAGTTTTTATGCATATGAATGACTGAAGACGTGTCGTATTGTTGCACCTGAACCGAAAAGGATTTTTCTTCCGGGATGTCAACCTGCATGAACTGAAATTCCATCTGCTGTTTTTATTTAGTGTTACTGAGCAAATATAATGTGTTTTGTGACGCCTGGTTAAGATTGCATTGGAAAATGTCAAAAACAGGTTAGTCATCCCTTCTGATTCAGATAAAATCTTCTTTCAGTTCTTTATGACCATTTTTTAAATACATTTTGCCGATTGTTAGTTTAAAATCTGTACTATTGGTGCTAGAAAACCTTACTAATTATTATCAATTTATGAGAACTACAATATACTTTGTTTTTTTACTTGCAGTCATTCTTTCATCTCAAAAAATAGCATTGGCGGGTTCCGAAACCGGCAACTTAAGATGCGAATACCTTGTGAATCCAATCGGTATTGATTCGCCAAACCCCCGGTTCTCCTGGATGATGGTTGATGGCAGAAGTGAGGCGGCGCAAAGTGCCTATGAACTATTTGTGGGGACCGATTCATCGAAAGTTGCATCCGGAGTTGGTGATAAATGGACAACAGGAAAAGTCACCTCTGCTGCAATGCTTACGGAGTACAATGGTTCGCTACTGGACCCTTTCACCCGCTACTTTTGGCGTGTCAGGGTTTATGATGCTGGAGGAAATCCATCAACAGTTTCTGCTCCGGCAAGTTTTGAAACGGGAATGATGAAGATGGATAACTGGAAGGGATCCTGGATCACCGATACCCGCGATATCAGGCTAAAGCCGGCACCTTATTTTCGTGACGAGTTTATTGCCGGTAAGAAGGTGACTTCAGCCAGGGCTTATATTGCCGTTGCCGGATTATTTGAATTGTATGTGAATGGTGAGAAAGTTGGAAATCACCGGCTCGATCCGATGTATACTCGTTTCGATCGACGGACGCTTTACCTCACGCATGATATTACCAAAATGCTGAAAGAGGGGAAAAATGCCGTTGGTGTTTTACTCGGAAACGGTTGGTACAATCACCAGTCAACAGCTGTCTGGTATTTTGATGAGGCTCCATGGCGGGCACGTCCCAGTTTTTGTATGGACATCAGGATCACCTATTCGGACGGTTCGCAGGAGACCGTTACTTCAGGGACCGACTGGAAAACAGCATTGAGCCCGGTTGTTTTCAACAGCATTTATACGGGAGAACATGTTGATGGCAGGCTGGCACAAGCAGGATGGAATACGCCCGGATTTGACGATTCAAAATGGAAAAATTCAATTCCTGTCGGCACTCCATCCACTAATATTGTTGCCCAGGCACTTCAG
>JAAFHB010000106.1 GCA_010906965.1 Mariniphaga sp.
TGATGAGATTGTATAACGGACAACACATCAAAATGCACAAAACTCTTATAAACCTGATTCACAAATATATGCCAGGAAGAGTTGCGGATACGCTGCTTTATTTAAAAAATGAGATTTATTTGTCGAATCCGTTTCAATTTGTTCTTACCAAACAGGAACTTGCAGAAATGTCGGGAATGACGAAAGAGAGTTTTATCCGTAACTTAAAAGAATTCGAAGACTCAGGTATCATTAATCACTCTCGTAATACCATCAATGTAATTAAGGAAGATGATCTTATTGAAATAAGCAGAAACGGATAATTACGTTAAAAATTAATGATTTGCGGAATTTTGACCGTCAAAACCTGATACCTGAGTCCGATACCTTACCTTCGGTTTTTTATCAATAAATTGATAAGCCATAACAATAGATTGATATATATCAATCTATTTCCTGTTATATATTCCTATAGTACCGCAAACATATCAACCTATTTACATTTGTTTATTTCCATCGCTATTATACTTTTACCCACACAACATTTGAAATAGTAGAGATGGAATTAGCAGAAATTTTTCAATAGATTACAGAATAATTTATGGTTATTTATAATTTAGCTAAATGAAAACCAAACTCTTCAATTCATAACTTTTAAATATCAATATAACCCTGTAATATACTTTTTTTATGAAACTTAAAAATGTAACCCGCCTTTTACTTTACGCTTTTGTAATTGCATGCATTGCCCCATCGTGTGTTAAGGAAGGCCCAATGGGTCTTACCGGAGGAGCCGGTGCTGACGGCAAGGATGGAAAAGATGCAAATGAAACTTGTAAAATTTGTCACACTGCGAACAATGTAGATCTCATTGCTACTCAGTTCGAGTTCTCTAAACACAGTTATGGAGAAGCTGCTTTCGAAGAATCAGGCAACACTGGATGTACACCTTGCCACGCACAGGAAGCATTTAAATATGTAGTAAAGAATAAAGTTCCTGCCACATTTACATTAAATGCAACAACCGGCAGATGGACAAACAATTATGCTACTGTAGCGTCCGACGCATACGGCGAAATTGGTTGTTCAACTTGTCACAGTGCACTGCATACAACCTATGGAACTGCAGACCTGGCATTTACCACTGTTGCACCTGTACCAATGACAATGTGGGGCGGAACAAAAACCATTGACCTCAAAGCTGATGGCGGAAAAAGTAATTTGTGTGTAAAATGTCACCAACCACGTCCGTTTACCAGTGCAATCAACGGTGGCGTTCAGGACTATGTTGCTATTGCTGCTGATCCAGCGGGAATCATGTACGATGGTACGCCAGAAAGCCCTAATACAACAGATAAAGTACGTCCAAGCTACCGTACACATACCCATTATGGTACAGCTGGTGCAGTTTATGCAGGTATGGGTGGCGTCGAATTTGCAGGTACATTACCTTACACAAATTCAGCTCATACAACAGCTGCTTCATGTGTCGATTGTCACATGGGTGCCATGGTCGGTAGATCTGGTGGACATACATTTAGTGCAATAGGAAAATTTGACGGCTGTAATGTTACAGGTTGCCATTCAACTGCAATTACTGCATCCAACACGACGCTTTGGGTTAATCCACGTAAAGAAATCAAAGACCTTCTGAATGCATTGGCCACAAAACTTACAATTGGTGGTGTTGATATACTGAATAGAAATGCTGATGGTGAATCCAATTTATGGATCGGCCTCACAGCGAATAACTACGATGGCTATTTGAATGTTTACGATCCTATTACCAATCCGACGGTTCAAATGTACAATTCAAAAAGCTTCAAATATGTTGGTAATGCACCTTCATCATGGAGCCAGGAACAAAAGGATTATAATGCAACTTTACCATCGCTTACTCTGACTAATGCACAATTTGGAGCACTGATCAACTTTCAGTTATGCCTGAGAGATTACAGTCTGGGAATTCACAACTTCGCTTATACAAAAGCGTTGTTGACTAACTCAATTGCCAAACTCTAAATAAGGTATATACAAGACGGATAAAAAAGGCTTCTTTTTATTACAAATTGAAGTCTTTTTTTTTATTAACATTAAAAATGTAGATCATGAAAAAACGTACAATATTCCTCACTTTGCTTTTGTTTTCGTTGTTTATGAATGGCTGTAAATACGATTTCATCATGCCTGTGGAAGTTCCTCCAATTACCGGAACCGTCAGCTTCTCGACACAGGTTGTACCCATTTTTACCGCAGGCACTAATTGTACCTCTTGTCATAAAACAGGCGGACAAGCGCCTGATTTAACAACAGCTAATGCATTTGCATCAATTGTGCCCAGCATGGTAAACACAGCTACTCCAGGACAAAGTATGATCTATACAATTCCTGCGCCGGCAACTTCCGGCCATACATGGAAAAAATATACTGCAGGTGAAGCTGCGATTATTCTTGCATGGATAACCGCTGGTGCCAAAAACAATTAATGCAAACATTTAATATTCGCAGAAATGAAAAAAAACATTCTCATTATATTTTCTTTTTTATTGATTTCGACGCTATCATTTGCTCAGGACGTTGCAACCGATTCAACCGGAGTCAAAGAAAAAGACAAACCAGTAAGATCACCATTTGAAAGCGGTTACCTGATTGACGCGCAAACGACGGTTATTCCAAATGTCAATACACTTGAAGCAGTAATACAGCACAAATTCGGAACAACCGAAAACGGACGTTCTGATTTGTGGGGAATATACGCTCCGGGGTCTAATATCAGGGTGGGATTGAACTACGTACCGTTTAAGAATTTTCAGATTGGTGCAGGAATTACCAAAAAGAATATGGCCTCAGATTTGAGTGCAAAATGGACCATTTTTCAGCAAACCCGCAAAAATACGTTTCCTGTTGCTATTGCACTGTATGGTAATGTAGCGATTGATGGTCGAAACATCAGCGCATTTGAGTCCGGCCAGGTTCGTGTTGGCACTCATCAGCAATTATTCAATAAATTCCAGTTCCCTGATCGGTTAAGCTATTTCTCTCAATTGATTATTGGCCGAAAATTTACCGATTGGTTGTCTGTTCAGGCCGGGGTTAGTTTCACGCATTACAACTCGGTTGGTGTACAATACGATCACGACAAAGTTGGTGTTCATTTTAATGGAAGGATAAAAGTATCACCACAGGGATCCATCATTTTTAATTATGATGAACCCTTAAAAATTAAAGAGATCTCTGAACAAATCGAGTGGACGAACCATCCAAAACCAAATCTGTCAGTTGGTTATGAGATTTCTACAAGCACTCATGCCTTCCAGATCTTCCTTGGAACCGCAAATGGCTTATTGCCGCAGGATAATATCATGTGGAATCAGAATGACTTCAATGAACAACAATGGTCAATTGGTTTTAACATTACCCGCCTGTGGGGATTTTAATAAAAACAAGCATTAATAATTTTGGCCGGATAATTGTTATCTTGCATTCGTATTAATAAGTAAAATATTAAGAATATGAAAAAAACATTTAGAAATTTATTAGGTAGTGCAGTCGTAATTATGACTTCAGTCGTTCTTTTTTCTTTTGTTGCTCCACAGGATCAGAAAGCGAGTGCGCCTTGGGTAGTACCTGCTAATTACAAAAGCATGGTCAATCCTCAAAAAGGTAAAGGCGATCCTGAAAATGTTGGAAAAATGCTTTATGCAAAACATTGCAAATCTTGCCATGGCGGTGCAGGATTGGGCGATGGTGCAAAAGCATCGAGCATGAAAACAAAAATCAATTCATTGAAAGATGGCAAATTTCAGGCTCAGACTGATGGCGAAATCTATTTTGAATCATTTATTGGTCGTGATGAGATGCCAAATTTTGAGAAAAAAATTCCTGCCGTAGAAGATCGTTGGGCGCTTGTAAATTACATGCGCACATTAAAGTAATACTCATTTTTAAAAATGCTGAAGTTCAAATTCCGGACTTCAGCATTTTCATTTAACAGCCTCGTCATGCGAAGTTCTTTTCTTTTTTTACTATTAATGATTTCCATTGGGATTTCCCAAAAATCTCAGGCACAGGAGAAGGCACTAGCTCCTGAAAATGATTTGTGTCTAAAGTGTCATACCCATCAAACCTTCACTTTTCAAAATACGCTGACGAAGAAGGACGACAAACGGATGATGAATCCGTTATATATCCTTGATAAAGACCATTTCGCCACAGGTGTTCATGCCAAATTTAAATGCACCGACTGCCATTCAGCCGATTATACCACCTATCCTCACAATGCTGAACTCAAACTTGAACCGCTAAGTACTTGTTTGGATTGTCATGGAGGAGATGAAAAATACGCCGCTTTTCAATTTGAGAAAATCGATGAGGAATTTCAGAAAAGCGTTCACTTTCAGAAAAGTGGTGAAAGCTTTACCTGTTCAAAATGTCACAATCAACATTATTACCAGGCCAAATCGCGTACAAGTTTTGTAGTTGACGATATTGTTAGTTTCAGCAACGAAATGTGCATGTCGTGTCACAGTAATAACACTAAATTTCAATTGCTTTCAGACACACTTAAACCGGCGCTCGCCCAGATACATGAATGGCTTCCCAATCAGGAACTTCATTTTAAGAATGTAAGGTGCATTGAGTGCCATACTCAGGTCGTTGACTCCTTGTCGGTTTCGCACAATATTCTTCCGAAAGAAAAAGCCTTGAAAAATTGTGTGGAGTGCCATTCAAAAAATTCAATGCTTGAAGCGTCATTGTACAAATATAAAAATCTTCAGAGCCGATCACAGTCAGGTAAACTTAATTCCATTATTTCAAATAAGTCATATGTAATTGGAGCTTATCAGAATGACTGGCTTAACCGCGCCAGTATTCTTATATTCTTATTGACGTTGGCCGGTGTTTGTATTCATATAATCGTTAGAATCATTAAAAAATAAATTCATGACGTCTGAAAATAAAATCTACTTTTATCCCATTTGGTTAAGAATTTGGCACGGAATCAATGCGTTAGGAATCCTAATTTTGATTTATACCGGAATTAATATGCAATTTTCCAGTCCCAAATTTGAATTAATGAATTTCGAGTTGGCAGTAAATCTTCATAATATCTCAGGGATTTTGATCACCCTTAATTACCTGCTCTTCTTTTTTGGTAATATACTGACTAACAACCATAAATACTATAGACTCAAACTAAAGGGATTGATTAAACGGCTTAATTTGCAAATCGGCTATTATACTTCCGGATTATTTAAACATGAACAACCCCCTTTCCCATTATCTCAAAAACGAAAGTTTAATCCGATGCAAAAAGTTTCGTACATAATCACAATGTACTTTTTCGTTCCTGGATTAATTATCACAGGTTTAGCGCTATTATTCCCCGAATTAATTATTGAAAAAGTCTATTCGGTGAGCGGAATATTTATGACAGCCGTATTTCATGCTAGTCTGGGATTTCTGGTTTCAATTTTTTTAATCGTCCACTTGTATGTAGCATCAATAGGTAAACATCCATTAAATAACTTTAAAAGTATGATCAATGGTTATCACGACCTCAATGGGCATTGACCTCACCGGTTTTTAGATAAGATACAAATCCTGTAAAAACCCTGACTTAACTCTTTTAAGTCAGGGTTTTTACCTTTAAATCATGTCCGATTATTTATTATATATCAACTAATTAATTCGCTTATATCATTAAAATGAATCCGATATAGTCTGATAACCTTTCTATTTTTAACCGTTAATAGAAAGCTATTCTGATTGTAAGACCAACACAAATAAATTAGTATATTTGAATAGTTTTAGTATGATGGACTTATAATCTTAGCATTGAAGTTAAATTTAAAAAAATGTTATTATGAAAAAGAATCTGATTAGTTTAATTTGGGGTGCAGGTGGCATTCTTTGTATGCTTGTATTATTTGCATTTGTAGCTCCCCAGGATCAAAAGGCAGGTGCCGCCTGGGATATTCCGGCTAAATACAAAGCCATGAAGAATCCGGCTAAAGGTGATGCCGCTTCTGCAAATGTTGGGAAAATGCTCTACGCCAAACATTGTAAATCATGTCATGGTGGTACAGGATTAGGCGATGGACCAAAAGCATCGAGCATGAAAACGAAAATCAGTTCATTCAAAGATGCTAAATTCCAGGCGCAGGTTGATGGAGAAGTTTATTACCAGGCAATTATTGGACGCGATGAAATGCCCGCTTTTGATAAAAAAATCACCGAAGAGGAAGATCGTTGGGCAATTGTAAATTTTGTCCGTACACTTAAATAATTAAGAATTAAGTACTGAAACCGCAGATGGTTTCAGTACTTAATTCTTAATTATTGCAACAATTCATTGCAAAATATATTCCACAATATATTATTACTTTTTTTGAATTTCCTATTTCCCGGAAGCAGGTTTAAACTACTCAACTGAATCATATGCATTTGCCAAAATCAACTAAAAATCTCTTAACCATAGCAGGAGCGACCATTTCAATAGTAAGTTTACTGATTATAGCTTTACTATTTATGATCTCAACGCTCATTGAATCAGATAATTCATATTTGGGTATCTTTATTTACATGGCGCTTCCGGCATTAATGGTTTTTGGCCTTATTTTGATTCCGATAGGCATGATAAGAGCAAAAAGACAGGAAAAGCGGAAAGTTGAAGGGGCTCCAGAGTATCCACTTTGGGATTTCAACAAACCATCGACCAGAAATGCAGCCGCTATTTTTCTCATTGGAACCATTTGTCTGGCTATTTTATCCTCTATCGGTAGTTTTCAGGCTTTTCATATTACAGAATCCAATGAGTTCTGCGGGAAACTTTGCCACGAAACAATGAAACCCGAATATACCGCATATCAAAACTCGCCCCATTCAAGGGTCAGATGTGTTGAATGTCATGTTGGATCAGGAGCAGGGTGGTACGTAAGAAGCAAAGCCACAGGCTTGTATCAGGTCTATGCGGTTTTAACCAACCAGATACCTCGTCCGATTGAAACGCCAATTCAAAACTTACGTCCGGCAATGGAAACCTGTGAACATTGTCACTGGCCACAAAAATTTTATGACCGGAAACAAAAAAATATTATTTCTTATCTGGCTGATGAAACGACCTCCGCATGGAACGTTCATTTACAGATGAAGACCAGTGCCAGCAACAGTGCTCAGGGTCTCGCTCAGGGAATACATTGGCATATTAACCCGGATGTAAAAATTGAATACATGGCTTCAGCGCGAAACAGGGATAAAATTCCCTGGGTGAAATATACCAATCTTAAAACGAACGAAGTCACTATTTTTGAAGATAGCGATAATAAATTAAGTCCCGCTCAGCACGATTCATTGGAATTACGTAAAATGGATTGCATCGATTGTCATAACCGCCCTTCGCATAATTACAAGGCTCCGCAAAACTTTATCGATGAACTGATTACAGCCGGTAAAATTCCCCATGAACTACCAGATGTTAAAATGATGGCCATGAATATTCTGTACCAGGATTATTCAACAACCGATAGTGCAATGCTAGCCATTAAAACGCAGGTTCACGAATACTACACGACCATGTATCCAAAATTAGTGGAACCGAAAAAGAAAGAAATAGAGCAGACAATATCAGGAATTCAGGAAGGTTACGGTCAGAATTTCTTTCCCGAAATGGGTGTGAAATGGACTGTACATGCTAATCATATTGGGCATATGGAAACCGAAGGCTGCTTTCGTTGTCACAACGATCGGCATAAATCGGAGAGCGGTAAAGTAATTTCCCGTGATTGTAATTTATGTCACGAAATTGTAGCCCAGGGAACTGACACTGCTATGCAGATATCAAGTTCATTTAAACCATTGGATTTCAAACATCCGGTTGAAATTAATGACGAATGGAAAACAAAATTGTGTTCAGAATGTCACGCTAAACTGTATTAAGAAATAAATTAAAAAAATTAAAGGTTAAAGTGCCTGAAGAAGTGTGTTCTTTAGGCCTTTAACCTTTTACTTTTCTTGCCAGGCTCACTTCCTTCCTTCATCTGGTCAAAAGGCAGATCTTCTCCTTCACCCTTTCAGTCTTCGAATTATTTTTTCCACCACCTTGTAGATTGTATTTTAAAAGTTTCCTTTTAGTTTTTCAGGTAAGTATTTTTAATCCAAATGGCTATCTTTGGAGTGGATGAAAAGTGTCAGATTCATCCTCGGGATTTCAAAAAAAATAATAACGCCATCGTCTTATGAAGAAACTAAATTTATTTATTTTTCTGGTATTTGTAACCTTTCAATTAGTTGCGACCAACAAAGAAAAACAGGTTCCACCACCTTCACCAGTTTACCCCATCCCTACTGATCGCCAGCTGGCATGGCAGGAACTGGAACAATATGCGTTTATTCACTTTACGACCAATACATTTACTGGAAAAGAGTGGGGTTACGGCGACGAAAGTCCTGAAGTTTTCAATCCTTCTGAAATGGATGTCAATCAATGGATTAAAACCGTAAAGGAAGCTGGCCTGAAAGGAATTGTACTGACATGCAAACATCACGACGGATTTTGTTTATGGCCAAGTAAATATACCGAACACTCGGTAAAGAACAGTAAATGGAAAAACGGACAGGGAAATGTTGTCAAAGAAGTGGCCGAGGCCTGTCATAAAAACGGATTAAAATTCGGAGTTTACTTATCACCCTGGGATCGGAACCGTGCCGATTACGGCTCACCTTCCTATGTTGAATATTATAGAAATCAATTAAAAGAGCTTTTCACAATGTACGGCCCAGTCTTCGAAATGTGGTTCGATGGAGCCAATGGCGGTGATGGCTATTACGGTGGAGCCAAAGAAAAGCGGAAAATTAATGGTGCGTCGTATTACGATTGGCCTAAAACATTAGATATCGTAAGGAAAATTGAACCAAATATTGTCTTTTTCAGTGATGCTGGTCCTGACATTCGCTGGTGCGGCAACGAGAGTGGTTTCATTGGCGAAACCAATTGGTCGCCGATCACTTCAGATACGCTCTTTGCAGGGAAAAGTGGTATTGATAAAATTCTAAATACAGGAGAAGAAAATGGAAAAAACTGGATTCCTGCTGAAGTAGACGTTTCTATACGTCCGGGATGGTTTTATCATGCTGAAGAAGATGTCAAAGTAAAAACACCTGAAAAGCTTTTTGAGATATATCTTTCATCAGTCGGTAGAGGGGCAAATCTAATATTAAATATTCCACCCGATCGCAGAGGCTTGTTCCATGAAAATGACGTTAAAGCATTGCAAGGATGGAAACAGCTGATTGACGATGCCTTTAAAAATAACCTTGCACGGCATTCTATTGTAAAATCAGACTCCTATCGGGGAAATTCGAAACTTTATGCCGCTGCCAATGTCACCGATGGCAATAAAGAGACCTACTGGGCAACAAATGATGACATAACTTCCGGAAATCTCATAATTGATCTGGGATCAAAGAAAACAGTGAAATACGTCACCATACAGGAATACATTAAACTGGGTCAACGAGTTAAAGGATTTGCTGTTTACGCATGGAAAAATAACAATTGGGTGGAGATAACAAAAGGTTCGACGATCGGATATAAAAGAATTCTTAGGCTTGAACCAGTTGATACCGAAAAAATCAAGATTGAAATTTCTGCATCAAAGGCTGCACCCCTCATTTCGAATATCGAAATTTATTAAATATTGGGTTTTTCCTGTTCTTAGACTAATTTCATGAATATTTTCGTAAAAACGAATATAGTTTATAAAATTCTTTGGATTTCATCATTTTAAGTTATATTTGTTGCGATTAAAAAAATAATAAAATGCAATCAGGTAAAGTAAAATTTTTCAACGAATCCAAAGGTTTTGGATTCATCAAAGACAAAGACTCCGACAAAGAGTATTTCGTACACGTAACTGGTCTTATCGACAAAGTCAGAGAGAATGACGATGTTACCTTCGATGTAACTGAAGGAAGAAAAGGATTGAATGCGGTAAATGTAAAACTAGCATAGTTTTTACACCCTAAATCAAGCTATTGAAAAAAAGAGCCTTACTATAAATGTAAGGCTCTTTTTTTAATATAAACAACATGAATTCATCAAAATATTTTACCATAAACGTTACTAAGCATACTCTTTTGTTAGAGGCGGCTATCATCTGGACATTTGCCGGTGGAATGCTTTTATACAGAGGGAGTTCTATGCTTGAAGCTTCATCCGGCTTTTCATGGGAGAAAATCGTTGGATGCATTTGCATTGGATTAATTTTCTTTGTGCTTGTATTTTTAAAGATTTCGCGCAAACATGTTCACCGGATACTAACACTCGAAGGAGATCGCCATCAGTTTTATGAATTCTTCAATCCCAGAAGTTACCTGATGATGTTAGGTATGATATCGTTAGGGATATTTCTACGCAAAACATCCATAGTACCTTTAGCTTCTCTTTCGTTGGCGTATATCACAATGGGAATTCCTCTTTTGCTCTCATCGTTTCGGTTTTATTATCGCTGGTTTTATTATCTGCCAGTTACCGGGAACTCAATAAGCTGAAATACGGTATGTTCACGAAAGAAGAGAGAAAGGAGTTGATGCAAAGGTTCTGGTCGCAGTTCGATGAATATTGCGATACCATTCCCGACCTGGCCTGGCGCAAGAAAAAATGGATACTGCACGATACAAAAATTAGCCATATTGATTTAAAATTCGATATTGACCGCGATTTTGCGATGGTTGCACTTGAGATTAATCACAAGTCGGAAGACCGCCGTTTACGCGTTTACGAATTGGTCGAAAGATATCGGATACTACTCGAAGAGGGATTTGCCTGGGGATTGACATGGGATTATTGTTACCTCAACGCAAATAAACAGGAAGTTTGCAGAATCTATGTCGAAAAGCGAGGAGTTGATCTTCAACAGATTAGTGACTGGGATGTTATCTACGCATTTTTTGCTGAAAATATGCTCCAACTTCAAGATAACTTTCTCGAAATTCAGGAAGTGCTTAAAGACGAAGTGAATAGGTTGCCAACCGATTCCACACGATATTTACCTTGAAATTTTCTTTTGTAAGTCCGGGCGCCGCCATTTCAATCATAAATGATTCCTCATTCTCCCTGATATTCACTGCCAGAAGTGCACTATTTGTAGTCGAAAAATTAATTGCTAAACTTGCTTTTAAATGTAACAGCAAATTATTGCAAAAATTTGTTCATGTCAACTAAAATATTGTATTTTTGATTGTGCAATAAATGTTGTGCAAACATTTTAATCTCAAAAAATAAGCATCATGTTACCTAAATTTCTATTAGCAGACAATTCGCAGGTTTTACCCGACAGGATCTTTGTTATCCATAACGAGCAACCCCGTTTTATCGTCGGCTCAAATATTGAATCATTCGCTGTGGATCAGGAAATTCACTGGATTGATGATGAACCTGCAAGCGAAGAGTTGAAAAAAGAATTACTCGAACAGGCAGAGGAATTTTTGGACCTTGAACTTGAATACGAGGAAGAGCTCTTCAACCAGGAAAACGAGACAGAGGAAGACGACGAAAACGATAACCATAAATAAAACTGTTATGGAACTTAATTCACCCAAGCGACTTTTCCGTTCGCGTGATGACAGAATGCTCGCAGGAGTATGTGGCGGAATTGCCAATCACATGGTCGTCGACCCGACAATTGTAAGACTGATTTTTATTATTGGCACTTTTTTAGGATTTGCAGGTGTATTGGTTTATCTAATCATGTGGATCGTTGTTCCGAAAGAGCGGGAATTCTGAATCAAATCGACTTAAGATATTTTAATGCCCATCCGAACCATTATTTTCGGATGAGGCTTTAATTTTTGAATTGACTTTAAAATAGTTAAACATATCTTTGAAAAAAAATATCATGAAAAGAAGAGGCTTTATTCAAAATGTAGCAACTGCAGCCGCCTTGGTGGGATTTTCGAACATTGCATACAGCAATAATCTTGCAGAAGCTAAACCATCGAACTCGGCAAAATTCAAATTAAAATATGCTCCTGGTATCGGCAGCTTTTCTGAATTAGCCGGAAAAGATCCGGTTGAAGTGATCAAATTCTGCGCTGATCAGGGTTTCAGGGCAATGTTCGATAATGGCTTACCTGGACGTAGCACTGCAGATCAGGATAAAATAGTAGCTGAACTCACGCGTCAAAACATGGATATGGGTCCATTTGTTTTATATGCTGACTTCAGTAAAGAATCGATGGTGCTAAAAGATCCGGCTATTCGTGAGATGCTGGTTAAAAAAGTAAACGAAGGTGTCGAACTTTTCAAGCGTACAGGTGTAAAATGTGCTCTCATGGTTCCCGGACGTTACAACGAAAGAATGGCATGGGATTATCAGACGGCCAATGTAATCGACATCATGCGCGAATTGAGCGAAATAGCCGAAAAAGGTGGACTGACCATTGTACTTGAACCTTTAAATAAACGCGATCATCCCGGACTTTTCCTGACCGGTATACCGCAAACCTATGCTATTTGCCGCGCGGTGAACAGTCCTGCATGTAAAATAGTCGACGACATGTATCACCAACAGATCACCGAAGGAAATATCATACCGAATATAGATGCTGCATGGTCAGAAATTGCAGCTTTCCATATTGGCGATAATCCGGGGCGCAAAGAACCCGGAACCGGAGAAATCAATTATTTAAATGCCTTCAAGCACATTTCTGAAAAAGGCTACAACGGGGTTTTATGCATGGAACATGGCAATAGTATTCAGGGAAAAGAGGGAGAGCTGGCATTAATTGAAGCGTACCGAAAGGCCGACAACTTCTGAATAAATTGACCGTCAATTAAAAACATTTAAAAAAATGGATCGCAAAATTTCGATCCATTTTTTTATTGCTACTTTTTGAGCAGAACATCCGTAATCATCTTCTCAAACTGAACCCTGATTGCTTCAGGAGATTTAGCGACTCCGCTTGTCATGGTTGGGTTGCCCGACTGAGGTACCCACAGAAACGCCGGGATTCCGCTAATTCCGAAAACAGTCGATAACTCACGTTCCTGATCTGTATTAACTTTGTAAACAATGATTTTACCTTTGTATTTTTTGGCGAGTTCTTCCAATGCCGGTGAGGCAAGCCGGCAAGGGCCACACCAATCAGCATAAAAATCGACAACACAAGGCAAAGCTCCCTCATATTTCCAAACTTTCGGATTCTTCTCAAAATCCATAATCTGCGCTTTGAACTGCGCGATGTTAATCTTTACAACTTCACCCTCACCTGCCAAAACGGGTACAGACGCAGTAGTTTTCAAAATCGACATTAGTATAACTACAAATAATATCTGAAATTTCATTTTCATACAATAAATTTTAAATCTTTTAATAACCATTCAAACATATACACTTTTCTACATATATAGTGCCGGAATTGAAGAAATTTTAATCCGCTCGCTACTTTTAACAAAAAAAACCATTTTAAAGTTTTTCCGCTGCAATATTTGAAAATTTAAAGTAAGTTTAAAATTATCTTTGAACTTAAATATCTGTCTGTCAAAAATACTTTGGGAATGAAGCGCAAAAGAAAACTAAAAAAGATTGATCTCCAGAAATTTGTTTCAAAGACGGCAAAAAGGGGAAGCATACCTGGTACCGTTGAATATATCGGCCAGCCACGCGAAGATAAGGTCAAAATAGAAGTACTTGAATTTGACGAATTAACCACAAAGGAGACTATATTTAGTTCCGTAAATGAGATGACGGCTTATCTTGAGCATCCTGGCATCAAGTGGTTTCAGGTAACCGGAGTTCATAATTCTGATATACTAAACGAAATTGGCAACCTTTTTAATATCATCTCCCTCGATCTTGAGGATATTGCAAATACAACTCAGCGACCACGTATTGAAGAACGAGAAGAATACATCTTTATGGTTTTCAAAGTTATGCAACTCGATCAGGAAAGCCGCGATGTAAATATTGAACAAGTGAGCATCATCCTGGGTCCCAATTATGTGATTACCTTTCACGAAACCAAACCTGAAATTTTTGAACCTTTGCAAACCCGGATCATAGCAGGACTTGGACGCGTAAGGAAGATGAAAAGCGATTACCTCATTTTTGCAATTACTGATATTATTATAGACCAGTATTTCACTTTAATAGAAGCTATCGGAGAAACTATTGAAGAAACAGAAGAAGAGTTAATTGCCTCTCCCGACCAGTCAAGCCAGGAGGCCATTTATAAACTAAAACGACGTCTTGGATATGTCAAAAAATCAATTTGGCCGGCACGCGAAGTTCTCAATCAGCTTCAGCATTCCGATCATGAATTGATCAATGAAGATACTAAAATCTATTTCCGAAATATCTATGACCATACCATTCAGATCATCGAAACGCTCGAAAGTTTACGTGATCTGACCTCCGGAATGATGGACCTCTATTTATCAACCGTCAGCTATAAGATGAATGAAATCATGAAGGTACTCACCATTTTTTCGACTATTTTCATTCCACTCACTTTTTTTGCAGGAGTTTACGGTATGAATTTCAAATACTTACCTGAACTTGAATGGAGAAACGGGTATTTTATTTTCTGGGGAATTATGATCACCATAACGATTGTAATGCTGTTTTATTTCAGACGAAAAAAATGGCTTTAGTATTCGGTATTGAATTCTGAAAAACAAAAACAAACTTCTATCTTTGATTTCTAAATAAAAATAAACAACGATGAGTAAACCAATTGTTACCGCCATTGCCTCCTTTGGAATGTCGGGGGTGGTCTTTCAAGGGCCATCATTAAAAATATTTCCGGAGAAGTTTAAAATTCATAAAATCCTTGAGCGGACAAAAAATGTGTCGGCCGAAAGATATCCCGAAGCCACGATTGTCCGTACTTATGAAGAGATTCTAAACGATCCGGAGGTAGAACTTGTTATTGTAAATACACCTGACTACCTCCATTTCGATATGGCCCGACAAGCTATTGAAGCGGGTAAACACATTGTTGTTGAAAAGCCATTTACAAAAAACAGCGACGATGCCCGAGCGTTGATTGCACTTGCAAAAGAAAAGGGAGTGATCATGACAGTTTATCAAAGCCGCCGGTTAGACAACGGATTTCGTACCGTAAGAAAAATTGTCGCAGAACAATTGCTTGGACGAATCGTTGAATATGAGGCACATTACGACCGCTATCGCAATTATATTCAGGAAGGATCGTGGAAAGAGGACGGTGATGAACGTACGGGGGTGTTATTTAATCTTGGCTCCCACATTGTCGATCAGGCGCTTGTTTTGTTCGGTATACCAAATGCTGTGACTGCCCATCTAAATGTATTGCGCACCGGTGGACGAACAACCGACAATTTTGATATCAGGCTTCATTACAAGCAGTTTAATGCTATTTTGCGTTGCTCCTACCTTGTCCGGGAACTGGGACCTCAGTATATTCTACATGGCACCGAAGGATCGTTTGTAAAAATGGGAACCGATCCACAGGAAGAGCTACTGAAACTTCATCACCTGCCAAACGAATCCAAATGGGGTGAAGATGCACAAGCCGACTGGGGCATACTGAATACCAACATCAACGGACTTCATTATAACGGCAAAATCGAAACACTGCCAGGTAATTATGCCGATTTCTTTGCCAACCTACATGAGGTCATCCGTGAAGGAAAAGAATTGATGGTTAAACCAGAAGAGGCACTAACAACCATCCGCATTCTGGAAGCTTGTCTCGAAAGTAACCGGTTAAAAAAGACGGTAGAGTTTATAGCAGAATAGAATATGAGAGGGAGAAAGCAATAAAAAATCCGGGATAAACCCGGATTTTTTAATCAATTGAATTAAAGTTTTTTCGGAAATTAGTCACCCAATTTTTTATACCTGATCCGGTGTGGGGTGTTGTCACCAAGCCGCTTCTTCTTATTCTCTTCGTATTCCGAATAACTTCCTTCGAAGAAATAAACCTGCGAATTACCTTCAAACGCAAGAATATGTGTTGCAACACGATCCAGAAACCACCGGTCATGCGAAATGACAACGGCGCATCCTGCATAACTATCGAGACCTTCTTCGAGCGCCCGAAGTGTATTAACATCGATATCATTTGTTGGCTCATCGAGAAGAAGTACGTTGGCTTCTGATTTTAAGGTCAAAGCTAGATGCAGCCTGTTCCGTTCACCACCTGAAAGGACGCCACATTTTTTCTCCTGATCAGCTCCACTGAAATTGAAACGCGAAACATAGGCACGGGCGTTGAGCATCCGACCACCGACCATTACTTCGTCAGTTCCGCCTGAAAGTACCTGATAAACAGTCTTATCATCTACAATCGCTTCGTGTCCCTGATCGGCATAACCAATCTTCACTGTTTCGCCTACCGAGAAGCTCCCTGAATCAATCTTTTCGAGTCCAAGAATCATCTTGAACAACGTTGTTTTTCCTGCACCGTTTGGCCCAATAACTCCTACAATACCATTCGGAGGCAACACAAATTCAAGATTTTCGAATAGTAACCTGTCGCCGAATGCTTTCGAAACACCATGTGCTTCAATGACTTTGTAACCGAGACGAGGTCCGTTTGGAATAAACAACTCAAGTTTATCTTCCTTCTGCTTAACGTCCTCATTCAACAACTTTTCGTAGGCTCCCAACCTGGCTTTCGATTTGGCCTGGCGCGCTTTCGGACTCATCTTCACCCATTCAAGCTCACGTTCAAGAGTTTTGCGTCGTTTAGAGACTCCCTTTTCCTCCATCTCTAATCGTTTTGACTTTTGCTCCAACCAGCTTGAGTAGTTCCCTTTCCATGGAATACCTTCGCCACGATCGAGTTCAAGAATCCAACCAGCAACATTATCAAGGAAATAACGGTCGTGTGTAATACAAATAACTGTTCCCTTATATTGTTGTAAATGAACTTCTAACCAATCAATAGATTCGGCATCAAGGTGGTTCGTAGGCTCATCAAGCAACAAAATATCGGGCTGTTGCAATAACAAGCGACACATTGCAACCCGACGGCGCTCACCTCCGGATAATACCGTCACCGGCGTATCTCCATCAGGACAGCGAAGCGCATCCATTGCCCTCTCGAGCCGGTTATTGAGGTTCCAGGCGTCAGTCGCGTCGATTTTCTCCTGAAGCACTGCCTGTCGGTCCATCAGTTTATCCATCACATCGGGATTCTCATAAACTTCGGGCAAGCCAAATCGCTGGTTAATTTCCTCATATTCATTCAGAATATCTACAGTTTCCTGAGCTCCTTCCTGAACAATACCCATCACCGTTTTTGTATTGTCAAGAATTGGCTCCTGCGACAAATGACCAACTGTGTAACCAGGCGAAAATGAAAGTTCACCATTGAAATCTTTTTCAAGTCCGGCGATAATTTTCAAAAGGGTCGACTTACCAGATCCGTTCAGACCGATAATTCCGATTTTTGCTCCCAAATAAAACGAAAGCGATATATCTTTAATTACTTGTTTTTGAGGTGGATAAGTTTTACTCACCTTGTACATTGAGAATATAATTTGTCTATCTTCTGCCATGGAATATTTTTTTGATTCGAATGCCAAAATTCGTGTTTTTAATCATATTTGTCAAACGATTTTTGCAAATAAAACAACCTTTGTAAATTAATTAATTTTCAATAAATTAGTCCTAAGTTTCTTTCAACAGAAACAGTAAAATAAACAGAAATGCATTAAGTTTGTTAAATGAAAATCAAATCAATTGCCATATGAAAAAATTTGCAATTTTTTTCTTCTTAATCATTGTGCTGCTGCTCGGTTCGTTCGTTTACTGGAAATATTCTTTCACATACAGTGAAGGATACCGCGCCGGACTGCTTCAGAAATTTTCGCTGAAAGGAAATGTATTCAAAACGTATGAGGGTGAAATGATACTGAGTAGCGTTCAAAGTAATTCCAATGTAGCGATTGCTTCCGAAAAGTTTTTCTTCTCGGTGACTGATAAAAATGTGGCGCTACAGCTTGAA
>JAAFHB010000107.1 GCA_010906965.1 Mariniphaga sp.
CCCACCATGCAAAATTAGCCGGAAAAAAATATTTTCCAACATACCGTAACTAATTAATTTTCAACAAGTTTTTTTTTAAGCCGAATCGCTGTCACTTCAAAACGAGAAACAGGTCATCCTTATGAAGGCAATATGAATGAAGGAGCAAAAAAACACATTTTTGCTGTTACACAAAGATGGCTTGCTCCAGATGGCGATGTCAGTAAAGGGATAGATGGCTACCGTCTCGATGTAGCTGACCAATTAGGATTGGGTTTCTGGCGCGATTTCCGAAAATTAGTTCGTTCAATTCAGCCTGAAGCTTATTTGATTGGTGAAATCTGGTGGGAGAATTGGCCTGACAAGTTAATGAGCCCAGTACCATATACTTCTGGCGATGTTTTTGACGCGGTAATGTTTTACCAGGTTTATCGTCCGGCACGCTACTTTTTTGCAGTCAATAATTATTCAATTGATGCCCCTACTTTTAAAGATAGCCTCGAAATGCAATGGAACAGGTTACCTGAATCTAACCGGTATGCCATGATGAATGTTTCGTCAACGCACGATTCACCAAGACTATTAACTGACTTTTATAATCCAAACAAATATAAATTTAGTTCCAAATCAACCGACGATATCAATTATAAAACCGGAAAGCCTGATGAAGAGACCTACAAACGACTTCGTTTGTATCTGGTACATTTGTTCACAACAGTTGGTGCGCCTCAAATATGGAATGGTGAGGAAATGGGAATGTGGGGAGCTGACGATCCGCACAACCGAAAACCACTTTGGTGGAAGGAACTGAAATTTGAACCGGAGACCAGTAATTTTTACCAGACCAGCGAAAAACAGTTCGATCAGGTTGAGTTCAATCAACTACAATTCGATTGGTACAAAAAGCTAATAAAAATAAGAAAAGACAATCCGGTGCTTTCAACTGGGGAAATTGAATTTATTACTGCGAAAGGTAAAAAGCTCGCCTACAAAAGATTCGATGAGGAAAATGAAATCATCGTCTTGTTTAATATTGAGAACAGTGCTCAGGAATTTACTCTTCCTGAAAATGGCAAATATCTTGATCTTTTGACTAACTCCAAATTCAGTGGAAAAGTAATTAAAGTTAAGTCGTTGCAGGCTTTGGTTTTAAAAAGATTGAATTAATCAAACAATGAGTTTAAAAATGAAAATGCAACTGAAAATTCTGGCGATTTTAATTGTCGATCAGGGATATGCGCTAATGCAAAATTCCAAGGAAGTTAAAGACCAGAATTTGGTTTAACCATTAAGAAACTTGAATATGAAACGAAAGGAAGGTTTGGCGAGCAAAAAAAGCATACACAACAATAGCCTTGTTATAGTAATTGCTGCAATTGCGGCAACCGGGGGCTTACTCTTTGGATTCGATACCGGAGTTATTTCGGGCGCAATTCCGTATTTTCAAGTCAGATTTAACCTTGATAGTGGTTGGATTGAACTAATCACCACGGCTGGGCTGGTTGGTGCAGTGCTGGGAGCACTGGTTTCAGGACGGGTTTCAGATGTAATCGGCCGAAAGAAAGTTATATTGGCATCGGCATTTATTTTTGCTATCGGGGCATTGTGGTCAGGGCTTGCACCAAGTGCAGGCAATTTGCTGGCTGCCCGATTCTTTTTAGGAATAGCCATTGGCGTTTCGTCGTTTGCAGTGCCGCTGTACATTGCCGAAATCTCTCCGGCAAAAAGTCGTGGAGTTCTCGTGTCGTTGTTTCAGTTGCTTATTACCATCGGAATTTTGGCTTCTTATTTCAGTGATCTGGCCTTTGCCTTGCCTGAAAGCGCCGCAGGATATGCTGAATGCTGGCGTCCGATGCTGCTTGTCGGAATCTTTCCAGCACTTATCCTGATTATCGGAATGTTTTTTCTTCCTGAATCACCACGTTGGCTAATGGGTAAAGGTTTCGAAGATAAAAGTCGTGCCGTGCTTAGAAAAATTGAGAATCCGGACTTGCTTGAATCAACAATTACTACCCTTAAGAATGAAATTGAAGCGGATAAGCAGAATGTAACTAACTGGCGTGAAATATTTAAACCTTTGTTGCATACCCCCCTTATCATTGCTGTCGGAATCATGTTTGTTCAGCAGTTTACTGGCATCAATACCATTATTTATTATAGCCCCAAAATCTTCCTCATGTCGGGTTTCGATGGCGTCCGATCGGCAATTATGGCTTCAGTTAGTGTGGGTGTTATTTGTGTAGTTTCTACCATAATCTCACTGTTTCTGGTTGACAAACTCGGAAGACGAAAACTCTATTTCTGGGGATTGAGTGGCATGGTCGTTTCGTTGGTCATCATGGGATTTTGCTTCGCTTTTCAATCAAGTTTGGGCGATTATGTCAAAACAATTACGATCATTTGCGTGTGGTTGTATGTCGGATTTTTTGCTGGCAGCCTTGGCCCATTGGGCTGGTTGATTGTATCTGAAGTATTTCCATTAAAAGTTCGTGGCATTGGAGCCAGTTTGGGGTCATTATCCAACTGGCTGTTCAATGGAATGGTAGCTTTCACCTTCTTTAAAATTGTGAAAGGGCTTACCTTGCCTGGAACTGAAATCGTATTGAACAACGAAAACCTTGGAAATCCTGCCGGAGCATTCTGGTTGTATGCGCTGGTTGGAGCGGTCGGTTTGGTGTGGGGTTACTATTTCATTCCCGAAACCAAGGGTAAATCGCTAGAAATGATTGAAGAACACTGGCGAAAAGGCAAAATGCCAAGAGAATTATAAATACGATGGTTCGTACAAAATTTGTCACATTCATGGCTGTATTTCCCGAAATATCAAAAATTGACCTAGTAAGAAACTTATAAATTTTCAGAAAATGAATAAAAAACTAAAATTCGAAAAGCTATTATCCGGAGAAGATAATTCGATTCTACTGTTTAAACCCATTGTGATGCACTTTGCTGCAAGACATATTGGAGCCACTTACGGTAAATTTGCTTCCGATTATAAGGTGCTGGTTGAATCAAACATCAGGTGTATGGAAACTTTTGATTTCGATTCGGTGAGCTTGATAAGCGACCCATATCGCGAAACCTCCGCTTTTGGCGCCCGTATCAAATACCTCGACGAAGGAGTTCCCCAATGTCTGGATAAGTTGGTTAATTCGGTAGAAGATGCAAGGAATTTACAAATCCCTGATCTGTATAAATGCGAACGTACCCTGGACAGGATAATGGGGGCAGCTCATTATCAGAAACTGCTAAAAGGTACAGTTCCTGTTGGTGGCTGGATTGAAGGCCCCCTCGCAGAAGCTTGCGATTTGGCGGGTCTAAGCGAAATGATGATGAACCTGATGTGTGATCCAGATTATACAAACTTCCTAATGGATAAGTGTATGGTCGTTGCAAAAGATTTTGCAAAAGCGCAGATCAACGAAGGCTGCGATTACATCGGAATTGGCGATGCGATTTGTTCTCAGATTGATGCAGAAACATATTCGACCTATGTTAAAGACCGACACAAAGAATTGGTAGATCATATTCATTCGTTGGGTTCAAAGGCAAAACTTCACATTTGCGGTGATATTAACCACCTGCTGCCTTCAATCAGCGAATTGAATCTGGATATTATTGATTTTGACTGGCAGGTTGACCTGATAAAAGCAAGGGAAATATTGGGCGAAAAAATAGTATTTAAAGGAAATATCAACCCAATTTTCATTCAGGATGCCAGCACTGACGAAATTTCCAAATTGGCTACATCGCTGGTTACAAGTCAGAAAGGAACGAAATTCATTCTTTCAGGTGGTTGTGAGCTATCGGTTTATACACCTCACGAGAACATCAAAGCATTGCGCCAGAATCTTAAATAGCTAATCACAAAACTGATCAGATGAATTCAAAATCACTTTTCTTTTTGTTGACCATTCTCAGTGTCAACAGCCTTGCACAAAGCCTACCGAATGTATCTTCAGGAAGTATCAATAGAATTGATAATTTTCAATCTAAATTTGTAAAGACCAGAAATATAGATGTTTGGATGCCTGACGGATACAGTTCGGCGAGAAAATACAACGTTTTGTATATGCACGACGGCCAAATTCTCTTCGATTCGGCAAGCACCTGGAACAAACAATCATGGGATGTTGACGATGTTGCATCAAAATTAATGAGTGAAGGGAAAGTGCAAAATTTTATTGTAGTTGGTATCTGGAATGGTGGAAAATCACGTCACTCAGAGTATTTTCCAGAGAAACCTTTTGAATCTCTTAACCAACAGCAAAAAGACACAGTCAACAGTCAACTTCAAGATGTTGGCAGAACCACTGAGGTTTTTCAACCCGTATCCGATAATTACCTAAAATTTCTGGTTGCCGAACTCAAGCCCTTTATTGATGAAACATACTCAGTTTATACCGACCGGAAACATACCTTTATTGCCGGAAGCAGCATGGGTGGCCTCATTTCAATGTATGCCATTTGTGAATACCCTGAAGTTTTTGGCGGAGCTGTCTGCATGTCGACACATTGGCCGGGTAGCTTTGCAGTCGAAAACAATCCGATTCCCGGCGCTTTTGTAAATTACATGAAAAATAATTTGCCCAACCCAAAAAATCACAAATTGTATTTCGATTATGGTGATCAAACTTTGGATGCCTTGTATGCACCCTTGCAAAAAGAAGTAGATGAAGTTATGAAGGCTAAGGGGTACACACAGGCCAATTGGATTACTAAATTCTTTCCTGGAAAAGACCACAGTGAAAAGGCCTGGAACGAACGATTACCAATTCCTTTGAAGTTTTTGCTAAAATAACAGGAGTCATGTACGATCAATTTAAAATCAGCGTCATCATTTTAATTGCAAACATTTGAAACAGCTTCTCAAAAGCAATTACATACATCGTTGGTAAATTATTAATCTTTAAAAATTTAGTATAGTGAAGGCATTCATTCGTTTACAGATACAATTGTTTATCATTTTATTATTCCAAACTTTGGCAACAACAGCACAAATCAAACCATTACCTGAAAAGTATCAGGTGTTGCCTTTCGGGAGCATTAAACCTGGTGGTTGGCTGAAGGTGCAAATGCAAAAAGACATGAATGGCTTTGTCGGAAATCTTGATCAACTGGTGCCTGAATTGATCAACGATCCTATATACGGAATCGGACGACTGCATAAAAACAGCAAAGCAAAAGACTTAGGTAATCTGAAATCGGGCGATGCAGCTGGAAATGACCAATATAAATGGTGGAATTCTGAATCACAATCGAATTGGTGGGATGGCTATATTCGCAATGCCTTACTGTTAGATGATCAGGTAGCCATTGAAAAAGTTAAAAAATACATCAACCGAATTCTGGCAACTCAGGATGAAGATGGATATTTGGGTATTTACGACAACGATCTTCGGTATAAATTCACTTCCGAAAATGGAGAACTGTGGTCGAAAACGACTCTTTACCGCGGTATGCTGGCATATTACGAATACTTCCACGACGAAAAAGTATGGAAAGCCTTGGTCCGAGCGGTCGACAATGTGATGCAGAATTATCCGATAAACCATTCCGATCCGTTTAATGTTGGAAAGGATTTTTCAGGAGGAGTAGCCCATGGATTGACATTTACAGATGTTCTGGATCGGATGTACCAGCTCACTGATGAACGAAAATATTGGGATTATGCTCATTTTTTGTATCTTAACTATTCTGAAAATGTGTCATCCGAAACCGATGCTCAGCTTTCGAATATTCTGAACCCGGATTATAAACTAAATACCCACGGAGCTCATACTTACGAGCACATCCGGCCTCTGATGGTTGCAGCTTATGCTTCAGGAAATCCTGATTTGCAAAAAGCGCTAAAAACTTACCTGGAACGGGTTAAAAATTGCACTACGCCAACTGGTGGCGCTATTGGAGATGAATGGATTGGAGGAAGAACAGCTGATGCCACGCATACCGGTTATGAGTATTGTTCGTTGCATGAATTGATGGATAGTTACACGGCATTGTTTCAAAAAACTGGCAACATGGAATTTGCAGATCAGACTGAAAAAATCTTCTACAATGCGGCACAAGGATCGCGCAATCCCAACCACTCTTGTATTGCCTACCTCAAAACCGACAATTCGTTTGAAATGATGGGTAGCAAAAATGGGGAGATTGAACCTGATCGCAAGCAAACCCGATACAAATATTCACCAGCACATCAGGATGTAGCAGTGTGTTGTACCCCAAACGCTGGACGAATTTCGCCGTATTTCCTGAAGTCTGCCTGGATGAAAGAAGGACAAAACACTTTAGTTGCTGCACTTCTGTGTCCGAATGTCTTGGAAACAACCATTCAGAATGTTCCGGTGAAAATCGATGAAATTACTCAATATCCTTATCAGAACTATTTTGTGTTCAAGATTGAAATGGGAAAAGCAAATCCACTCCGGATAAAAATTAGGAAGCCCGAATGGGTAAAATCAATCGTTACCAACGAGAAATATACAATTGAAGATGGTTTTTTGATTTTTGACCGAAACTTCTCAAAAAATGATCAGATCACACTTGAATTCAAGACAGATGTCCGCATTCAGGAAGACCTTAATCACGAGAAATATTTAAGCTATGGTGCTTTGGTATATGCCAAACCTATTGCTGCCAATGAAATAAAGGGAAAAGTTTATGCAACCGGATTTGAAGATTTGAATTATAACCCAGTGGATTTAACCCTTTACACTTACCTAAAAAACAATAAGGCAATATACAAATCCGGAGAAATCCTGTTGCGATTAGAGAATTCGAAAACAAAGCAAGATGAATTGGTTACACTGGTTCCCTTTGGCAAAACCATTTTAAGACAGGCATCTTTCCGATAATTCCGTTGCTATATTTCCGGAGAGATAGAGCTCTAATTAACCTTTCGTTAGATAGAGCCGATATTTATATGTTGCCTTATCTAAATAAAAATGTTTAACCCAACTTGCAGTTAATCCGAACGGAATTCTTGCCGATCAATGAATTGGCATTTTTCGAGTTCGGATTTGTGTACTACGGATTTTCATTTAACGAAGGGTGCGTATTTATATTTCAGGGCATCATAAAGTTTGCTCACCGGTTGGTTTGGTTCAGAACAACGTCGTATCATGATCACTTCTACGTGGTTGTTTTGTGCCAAAGTCGTCACTGCCATTTGGGTGTTCATTGTCCGGACAATCTCGCGCCAGCTGCTGTGGATACCTTTCTTTTTTAATTGATGGCGAAAAGTGTTTACCAACCAATACGCCAATAAACCCAGGTGCAGGTGCGACATCGTATTCTCATCTTTTTGATGATAGATGGGGCGCAAATCAAGGTCGGTTTTCAGTACCCTGAAAGTGGCCTCGATCTCTCTGATGGTATTGTAAAATTGGCATACGTTTTCCTCCGATTTGGCTTCCAATGATGTGCGCAGAAAGTAAACCCCAATTCGGGTGTTGATGTCTACTTTTTCTTTAACCGCCCATTTGACGGAGCTTACAATCCGGCTTTTCTCTTTGTTGTTGTCAGTATCATTATTTTTTTGTTTGGTCTCAGGTTGGTCGCACACTTGGGTTTCAATGTCGAAATAACGCTGTAAGGAAGGGTATTGCTTTAATCGCCCAATACGTTCATGTGCTTTGTCCTCTTGTTTTACGCCACTTTTTTTGGTCAAACTGTCGGCCATTTGTTGCAGTCCGGCTTCGAAAAGTGAACGGAACTGCTCGTTCATCGAACGTTCTTTCAGCTCTTTGGAGTGGCTTTCTACTTTCAGGTAATAATCCGTATTACGGTCAGATTTTACCGGTACAGCTCAATTTTTTGTTTTCGGTTATCGGTAACCGAAACGGTGGCAGCACCAGCTTTGATGTTGTATGTTTTTAAATTCGAACGGCTCACACACAGGTCATCATAGCCATTGTCCAATATCATCTTCAGGTTCTCATCGGTAGTTATGCCTGCATCAGTTACAATCAAGGCTTTTTTTGCCGACGAAGATGTTTTGATGCGTAATTTACCGATCATCCTTTCCAATGTTTTACAGTCGGCCATGTTCCCTTCCATAATCGAGGAGTATTTGATAAAACCTTCAGGATTGATCACCAGCCCCAACACCACCAATTTGGCATCGCAGCGTTTTTCTTTGCTTCGCACAAATCGGGCCAGGTTGCTGCCCTGTTTCCGGCCTTCAAATTAAGTGTTGGTAAGGTCGTAAAGTATTATTTTATCCTGAATATCAAATAACTCGTTGGTGCGCACCGACAAGAATTGCTCCAGCGCTTCCTTACGGGCATACAACTTTTTCGAGATGGAATACAGGCGGTCTCAGCTTCCCTGCAGGTCGATGCAGCCATCCGAAAGATCGGCTTTTCGGATTTCAAACAGGAAGCCTCCGAAGCGGCCAAACAGGCCAGCAAGGAAGAAACCAAAAAAGGTGCAAAACTAAAGGTTAGCTGATCCGAATGTCGAAGACGAAAAAAGGCAGTGCGAGTGAAAAAAGAGGGGAACCTGGAAAATAAGATTTCCCTCTCTTTTTGCTGCAGATCGGACCATCCGGGACAGGACTGAGCTTCATCCGGAGTGGGGATTGCAAGATGTGTTTTTGTATGCACAAAAACCTTTTGAGCTATCCTGGCAGGGGCCTTTAACTTTCTTCGAAAATTGTTGGTGAAGTAATCAATTTATCAGACTAATAACATACAATATGATAAAGGAGACCAAGATTACCAGATAGGCTGAAACGAAATACGCTGTTGATACTCCGCGTTTCACGGGAAGATAAAATTAGGATTAGGAGCCTTACTAAAAATGGTAAGTATTCCGGCATGATTGACTTTATACGCTACCGGCTATTCGATCAGATGCAAAAGAAAATATTAACTTTTGATGATCACACTACTCAGCAATTTATCAATCTGGATTACGAACTTAATAAAATCGGAGTTAACCTGAATCAGATTGACAGGAAGATCAACACATACGATGTTTATCAGTACTCTACAAGTGATAGGAAGGTATTTAATCAGGTTTTAAAAGGACTCCAAAATTGCGTTTCGGTTTTGAAACAGAATTCGGATAGGATTTTTTAGACTCGTTTCCTCCACGAATAAAAGAGCAAAAGAAATCTTTTAAAAGAGTTACCCAAAGATTACTTCAATTCAATGCTTTCAATAAACTTTCTCCCAATGTTATAGCGAAGAAGCTTTTTGTGTTGTAATCGACCTACAATTAATGCTGGATGAGTATTAAATCCATGTGCGTATTCAGAAATAATATCATCATCAATACGAAAATTGGTCAATATTTGATCCTCCTCGTTATGTGAAAACGTCCATTTCATTGCAAATTCGTCGGCTTCGTTTTCCTTTTCAGAATCATATTTACCCTTAGATTTACATTCAAGAAAGATTTCTTTGCTCCCATGAAGTAGTATATGACCAGCCTCGTGAAAAAAAGTAAACCAAAATATGTCATTACGTTTATACCGACCCGAAAGCTGTATGACAGGTACTCCGTTAATCCACCGGGTTGCACCATTAATAGGAGCTTTTGATACACATGGGGAATAAACAACTTTAACCCCTGCAGATAAACACAATGTTTGCAGACGATGGAAAAAATCGTCAGTCTGCGATGTCATAATACTTTTAATTCCAGGTAGAACTTCGTTAAAACGCTTTTCGGAATATGCTTCGGCGTTTAATTTTATAGAAGTGATTTCTCCATGTCTGAGCCAGGCACTTACAGCATATGGTTCACTGACCTGGTTTAACGAAATACGAAAAGCCACTTTAAGCGTCTGATTCAGATAATAATCTTCCCAGCTTTTAACCGAAGCAACCCCAAAAAATGACAGTAATTGTGGCGCTAGTTCAAACTTATTTTCTAGTTGCTTTATCCATCATAATTTCACCATTTGGGGTATCGGGAATAACTTTACCCATTCGGATGCAGCTAAAAGTACCTCTTTTCGACGTTCCCGGGCAAGATATTCATCGTATTCAAGTTGTGATTTTAACCAAAACCGGGCAGGAATACTCAAGACACTTTCAAATTGAATTGACATATCAGGTGTGATACTGCTCTCACCTTTTAATACAGCGATAATAGTTTTTTCGGGTTTTCCGGTTCTGACAGCAAATTCTTTGGGTCCCATGCCCATCTCTTTTAGTTTCTCTTCGAGAGTTTCGCCAGGATGAAAATATACGTCTGGAAAATATTTGTTTTCCCTTTCCATGTCTTTGTAGTCTTAATGATAGTCCTCTATTTCAATAATTTCAACCCCTTTAATCTCCTGATAAAAAGCTTGGCTCGTTTCGGCCCTAACTCCCTAATTGATCGATTATAATCATTTGCCAGTTTTTCTAATCCTCTATTCTTGAATGTTATTTCCACAACAAAGATAATTCATTAAACTTACACTAAGTGTTAGTTATAAAATATTTATTTAAAAATAACTATTATTGCCGATATGAAATTAGTTATTTTTCTATTATTGAGCATTATAATTTTTTCACTGATGTTTGAAGTGCCGAATTGTTTGTCTCCAATTTCGTTTGTAAATCACCCATATCCTTCGAAATCCGGGCATCCAGAATGCGGCCATAGATCTGGGTTGTTTTTATAGATGTATGTCCAAGTATTTTTGATACAGTTTCAATAGGAACGCCATTGCTTAAAGTAACTGTGGTTGCGAAAGTATGTCTCGCCAGATGGAAAGTGAGATTTTTACTGATTCCACTTAAATCGGCAATCTCCTTCAAATAGCTGTTCAACTTTTGATTGGAGATTATCGGAAAAATAGTCCCATTATTTAATGAACGGGGGTTATTCCGGTATTTTTCCATTATTTCCATGGCTTTTGGAAGTATCGGAATTCTCAAAGGCGTTTCCGTTTTCTTCCTGCTCGTGATGATCCATTGGTTTCCGTCGATTCCTTTGTGTATATCCTCTGGTTTTAAAAGGATGGTATCGATATAGGCAAGTCCTGTATAACAACTAAAAACAAAGAGGTCTTTTGCAAACTCCAGTCTAACCAGCTTATACTTTGTTTTTTCGATATTTTGAAGTTCATCTTGTTCCAGAAAACTACGATCAAATTTCTTATATTTGATCTGATAGTTATCAAACGGATTTTTGATAATCCACTCAAGTTTCATTGCAAGCCTTACCACTTTACGCAGTCTTTCAATATGTTTCATTAACCCATTATTATTTAATGGCTGTTGATGATCTGTCGGTTGGCGATTCCGAAGAAAATACTCAAAATCTGTAATGAATTTGTAGTTTAGTTTCTTCAGAAAGATATCAGACGTAGAAAACTGCTTGAGGAGAAATTCCTTGACATATTTCTCCGTCGTGGAATAGTGTTTTAGGGTGTTGGGGGAAAGTTAGTCGGTTGAAATTTTATAGTGTTAATCAATCGTATTTAACAGCGTTCTTCCTTGCTCTTCAAGAATAAATAAAAAAGGCAGTAAATCAACGATTTACTGCCTTTTGGTTCGATTTGAACTCCCATTTTGTGGGCTGTACTGGATTCGAACCAGTGACCCCTACCCTGTCAAGGTAATGCTCTAAACCAACTGAGCTAACAGCCCTTCTAATGGGTGGCAAATGTAGAATATTTTTCATAAATAAAAAACGCCCTATCGTAAAATGGAGCGTTTTTTAAAATTTAGTGAAAAGTTATTCGCTCAGGAAAATATAACGAGTCACAACCAGTGCAAATAATAGGTACATCATCCAATGTACTTGTTTGGCTTTGCCCGATCCTACTTTCAATAAAGTATAGAAGAAAATACCGCCGGCGATACCGTTGGCGATGCTATAGGTAAATGGCATCAGGACAAAGGTAATAAAGGCAGGAAAGCCTTCAGTAAAGTCGTTAAAGTCGATGTCCAGTACAGAGGATGCCATCAATACCCCAACAATAATCAGAGCAGGTGCTGTTGCGGCACTTGGAATCATCAGGGCCAGTGGTGCGATCAAAAGGGCAAGTAAGAATAGAACTCCGGTGGTTACAGCTGTTAAGCCAGTACGTCCGCCTTCTCCGATACCTGCGGCACTTTCAACATAAGCTGTGACAGTTGAAGTTCCCATTAATGCGCCAAAAGAGACACCGATTGCATCCACCAACATGGCTTTCCCGATCTTAGGTGAATTCCCGTCTTTATCTATCAAACCTGCTTTGGTGGCAGTGCCAACCAAAGTCCCAAAGGTGTCGAATAATTCAACAAAAGTGAAGGTGAAAACCACCGTCCAGATTCCCATGTTAAGTGCACCTTTGATATCGAGTTCTCCAACGGCCAGGTTGTTAAAATCAGGAAGCGATATAAAGGCGAAATTTTCAGGAATTATTGTTACACCCATTGGAATACCAATCAGGGTAGTCAGGACGATCCCAATCAGCAAAGATCCTTTGATCTGACGTGCCATCAGAAGTGCAGTGATGGTTAGTCCGATCATACAGAGCAACATGCTCGGATTGTGAAAGCTTCCCATTCCGATGTTCCATTCGAAAAACTTCAGGGTAGCCATTCCTCCTGATTTACCAACGGCTTCTACTGTTGGTGGGATTAATGAAGTGCCAACCACCATGATTTCAGAGAGTTTCAATCCGATGATGGTAATGAAAAGTCCTATCCCAACGGTAATTGCCCGCTTCAGTGAGTTGGGAACTGCTACAACCAGTATCTGACGTATTTTTGTGACAGTCAAAACGATGAAGATAAGTCCCGAGATAAAGACAGCTCCCAGAGCTACTCTCCAGGGCATTCCTATGCCTGCCAAAGCTACAGTTGCGAACAATGCGTTCAATCCCATTCCCGGAGCCAGGGCGATTGGGAAATTGGCAACCAAACCCATGGCAATGGTTACAAAACCGGCTGAAATGGCAGTGGCAAAAAACACTGCATTTTTATCCATTCCGGTTGAGGCCAAAATATTTGGATTGAGGAAAAGGATATACGCCATCGTCATAAACGTGGTGATCCCCGCGATTACCTCAGTTTTAACCGAGGTTTTGTTCGCTGTTAATTTGAATAGTTTTTCGAGCATGGGTGGCTATATTAATTTTAAAAATTCCATTTTGCAGCAACTGTCGGACAGGCTTTCAACCCTTTATGTAAAGCAAAATTAGAGGCCACCTCAACCTCGCTTCCCATGGAGAAATTCTTTGTGAAATTGAACCATAACTGTGGTTCGGCCAGAAATACAAAATTAGTCTCGGTACCGGGTGCAGCATTCAGGAAAAAATTATTGTCTTCCCTCCAAAAATCTGCAAACCCTGAAAATGTAACTTTGTTTTTCAACATTTGAACGGTCCATACACCGGTAATCTGGAATGACATATCGTTCTTGTCACGGATATTCTTATACATCGCCTGCAAGGTGAAAATCTTTGAATAATCGGATGTATTCCAAGTATAATTTCCGCCAAACAACCAGGCATCGTTAATCGTGTAAGAAGAGCGATCTTCATTTTTACCTAATCCTCCATTATATTCAACGTGTAATTCAAAAGGACTTTTCCAGAATTTCAGTCCCCTGGCAATTTCAAAATAGGCTAAGTCAACACCGGTAGCGCCATGCACACAGTAATCCATGTCGATAAAGAAAAAGGTGCTACCCCATTTATCGGGTTTAAACATTTCGACAGTCGTGGTAAGATATTTCCTGTCTTTACCAAGATCGTAATGTAATTGCACATTTTGTGCTTTTAATGCCGAAGCGGCAATAAAGAGGACGAACAGAATTAAAATTTTTTTCATGAAATTGTTTGAATTGGCCATACAATCTATCATCATGACAGTTTTGTATGTTCTGTGTTAAAAATGAAGAAATATATTTAATAAGGCACAAAAGTAAAATATTTTTTATAAAAAATTCAACCTAAATTAATTCTCAACGTACCGAATAATTTATCCGCAGTGAAATCATATACAATCATGAATAATTAATTATTTTACACAAATAGAGTAAAAGAATCTATATTTCGTATTATTAATGTATTTTTGGTACTTTAAAGACCATGAGCAGTTTGACTTGCATCAAATGGGTCATGGAAAAAATAGACTATTACACCAATAACCGGGTAGATTTATGGAAAAAATATTGATTATCGACGATAACAAGCTAATTCGCAAAAGCTTAAAAGAAACACTCAGTAAGGTAGGATACAATGTTATTGAGGCAGAAGATGGTGAATCGGGTTTGGACTTGGTTCGTTCACTTCATCCTGATCTGGTGATTACTGACTTCCAGATGCCTGGAATTGACGGTCTGGAAGTCCTCGCCGAAATACGTAAACTAAATATTGCACTTCCTGTAATATTACTTACTGCCTTTGGAGATGTTGTATTGACGATCAAATCCATTCAGCTTGGCGCTTTCGACTTTCTTGAAAAACCAATTGATCCCAATCAACTAAAATCAACCATCCTACTTGCCTTAAACTCGGTCAAGGTGAGCAACAGTCTGAACGAAGTGCTTCACGAAGATGCGTCGAGCGAGAGTATGATTGAGGACAATATTCTGGTTGGTAAGACAATTCAGATGAAGGAGATCTTCAAAAATATTGGACGCATTTCGCTAAATAAAGTGAATGTGTTGATACAAGGGGAGACAGGTACGGGCAAGGAGTTGATAGCCAGATTGGTTCATTACTCTGGAATTACAAGTAATCAACCGTTGGTTATTGTGAATTGCAGCGCCCTGACTGAAACGCTTCTCGAAAGTGAACTTTTTGGTCATGTTAAAGGCTCATTTACTGGTTCTATCCGTGATAAAAAAGGAAAATTTGAATTAGCTGGCGAAGGTTCCATCTTTCTTGATGAAATTTCGGAGATATCGCTCAATACGCAGGTAAAATTATTGCGGGTAATTCAGGAATTAGAGTTTGAACGCGTGGGTGGGGAAGAGACGATTCCCATGAAGGCTCGTATCATTGCTGCTACTAACCGTAATCTTGAAGAACTAATTAAAGAGGGAAAATTCAGGGAAGATTTATATTACAGATTAAAGGTCTTCACAATTGATCTTCCGCCGTTGCGCGAACGTAAAGATGACATTCGTGATCTTGTGATCCATTTTCTGCACAAATTGAATAAGCGTTTCAATAAAAATGTTGTGAAAATTGGTGATGGCGTTATCGAGATGTTAAAGGCCCACGACTGGTATGGAAATGTACGTGAACTCGAGAATACAATTTTGCAGGCAATTGTGATGTCGAAAAGTGACGTGCTTGAGAAAGAAAATATCACCCTTAATACCAGGCAACACCAGGATATTCCGGTTGCGATTGAAATTCCAACTTATCGCTCGCTGGCTGACCTTGAGAAATACCATATTAAACGAATACTTGATGAGGTGAACTGGAATAAACTTGAAGCGTCACATATTCTTGATATTACACGTCCAACGTTGAATGCCAAAATTGAAAAGTATAGTCTTACAAGAGGTTGACCACTTATCATACCCTTGAAACGGGTGAATGCCTTTCAAGTGGTAATTTAGTAGTAAAAACAATTGCCATCCCAAAATTCCGGGGTGGCAATTGTTTTTTAAATCAACTGGTAAAGCAAATTTTCGGGGATATTGGCTTCACTAATCTTCGATTTTGATTCGACACCATCAAATAAAAACCCTTCAGGTGTTTGCAAACACTTGAAGGGTTTTTCGTCGGTTGAAGGGTTTATCACTTTCGTTTTACACGTACCACATAAGCTTCCGCAAATCCTTTACTTATGATCTTAGGAAGGAACGCAATCGCCTCTACACGACCAGGGAATCCGCTAATCCGCACTTTATAATATTCACCTTCAAATACAACTTCAATCGGAAGATCGGTTGTTTTGCGAAGTTTCCTTTTTGCGTCGTCTGCATTTTCCTGACCGATAAAAGCTCCTACCTGAATTACCGCACTGTATTTCTTATCATCAAACGAATTGTCGTTCGTGTAATAATTTTCCGGATTGAGGTATGCCTCAGGGAATCCGGCCTGAGCAAGTTTGTCGATAAGGATGTCGGATTCTTCTTTGCCTGACAAAGCAGATATTAGAAGTTTATTTGTTCCATTTTCGGTTACAATTGTTACTGTACGACCTATTGCTTTGCTGATTCTTGCGCGTGTATCCTGCGCTTCAACTGAATCCTTGATCGCCATGATCTGAATAACCGGACCATTTGCTTCGCTTAAAGATGCCGTACCTGGTGGAACAACTACTTTTGCAGGCTCAACTTTATTCGAAACAATTGGTTGTGCAACAATTACTTCCTCTTGTCTCTTTAGAATAACTGGTTTTTCTGCAGGCGCCGTTTCTTTTTTGACTTCGACAGGTTTCACCGCCACGTTGGCTGTAGTTTTCTGAGGAACGACCGGCTTTTCAGCTGATGGTATCACCTTTATGTTTTCAACAGGTTTTACCGGTGCCTCGCCACTGCGTTTCTGCTCAACCACTGGTTTTTCTGTAGTTGGCGTCACCTTATCGTCTACTGCCGGTTTTACTGCGGTTGCAACAATACGTTTCTGAGGAACAACCGGTTTATCGGATTCCAGATTTATCCTGAAATTTTTGCTCTCCATTTTAGTTGCAAACAGGCGGGCACTTTCGCGGGAAGGAAATCCAGGGATTCGTATTTTGTAAAGACCATTTGAATAGATAATTATAACCCTATTACCAGTCCGCAACGCCAATTCTTTCCGGGCATTTAAGGCATCTGCTTCATTCAGATATTCTCCAACCTGAAGTGAAGTATTTGGCTTGACAACCGGTATATACGATACCGGGAATCCTATTTTTGCCAGTGTTGTTGCAAACTTACGGGCAAGATCCCGATTTTCATAACCCGAGATCCGTACTTTATGGAATCCATTTTCGTAAACAATAATGGTTGGTTTTCCGGTGAGTTCTTCGAGTCTCTTACGTGCTACAAACGCTTTCTCTTTATCTTTGAATGCCCCAATCTGAAGTACATCACCTTCATAATCAACAATTGAAGAATTGATAACGATCGGCCCTTGAACTTCGGTTTCGGCTATTTTTGCTTTTACGGAATCCACGGCTAAAGATTTAACCGAAGGTACAGTTTTAACAATATTTGGTACCTCAACAGAGTCACTAAGGAGAGGTTGAACCGGAGCCATAACTTCGATTGTATCGGGTTCCTCAACTTTGGCAAGGCTCAATCTGAAATCTAATCCTTCAACGATATCTCCGTCGAAGGAATGGGAAATAGTAACCGGTATCAGCTCTGGTTCTGATACCATGTTTAATTTTTTAAGCTGTTCAGCATCAACGCGGACAATATATTTACCCGGCTTCAGACCAAGATAACTGTAATAGCCGTCAGATTCGGTGAGAACACGTGCGGCCCGATTACCATCCATTCCATAGAATCCAACCAAAATCCGTCCCTGACCTTTTTCTCCATTATAGACCGTGCCTGTTGCTTCACCCATCACCGAGATCGGAACTTCAATGTTTTTAAACTGGTTTGGATCAATCATCACCTTCATGGTCAGGTTATGCATTTGCCATGAGATATTATCGAAACTATTTTTGTCAAGTTCAAGCAAATAACTTGTATATGGGGTAAGATCTAAAATGCGGATCGTGGTGTCCTTGTCGTTTCGTATGATTGTGCCTCCGTTGATCCTGAACTGAAGGCCGTTTGCCCGGGGTTCGCCTTTATCACGTTTCCCGTTTCCATCCACATCGAGGAAGGGGAGGAGTGTGATGGCACCTTTCCCAACGCTGGTCCGGTTATTCGCTCCAAGGTAACGCGTCGGTCTGTCGTAAAGCAGACTTCCCCTGGCCGATTCAACCAACGTTGTCTGGTCGTTGCTGTTTCGAACCGAAAATCCGGCCTGGGCAAAGGAGAGATCATAGCGGAAACCGAATTCGACATTTTGGGTTTTACTCCTGAAGTTTTGTTCGTATGACATATTCAAATAGCCATGTTTAAA
>JAAFHB010000108.1 GCA_010906965.1 Mariniphaga sp.
TTATGAAATTGATTACTGGGATATTCCTGTTGGTTATTTATGTCCGCCAATTCCTGGCAGAGCAGATTACATTCATCATATTGCTGATTTATTGGGTAGTTGTAATCAGGGAAAAATACCGACTGGAAGTAAGGTAACATGTCTTGATATTGGTGTAGGCGCTAATTGTGTTTATCCAATAATAGGGATTAAAGAATACGGATGGTCATTTATTTGCTCTGATACCGATCCTGTTTCGATAGAATCGGCCGGTAAAATTATGGAGATGAATCCTGTCTTAAAAGGAAAGATTGAAATAAGACAGCAAAATCATCCAAAAGATATCTTTACCGGGATCATCCAATATGATGAACTCATTGATTTGACAGTATGCAATCCTCCTTTTCACACCTCATTGGCGGCAGCTCAGTCAGGAACTCTTCGGAAATTGAATAATTTAAATTCCAAAAGGGTTCCAAAACCGATTCTGAACTTTGGCGGTCAAAACAGTGAATTGTGGTGCGAAGGAGGAGAGGAACGATTCGTAAGTGATATGATTTATCAAAGTAAACGATTTGCGCAATCGATCTTTTGGTTTTCTACATTAATTTCTAAAGAATCGAATCTGAAAAGCGTGTACGAGATGCTTAATAGATCAGAAGCTATTGAAGTGAAAACCATTCAAATGGGGCAGGGGAATAAAATAAGTCGTATTGTTGCATGGACATTTCTTACGCAGGAACAACAAAAGGAGTGGATGAAGAGATGGTGATATAATTGAAAAGAGGAAGATATATTTGTATCCGATAGGATTTAAGTGAATATGTTTGTTCTGTATTAACGACAGATTAGAACTTCAATACTGCTTTGATAATCAAAAGGATTTTTTATTAGCGTCCAAAATTTTTAATGATTTTATGAGAAACCATTTTCTGTTTCTATTTATATTCCTTTTATTGTTTTCCATAAAACAAACATTATTTGGAATTCCGGCCTATCCTTTCCCGGTTGAGATTATTCAGCCGGACGGGACCAAAATTGTTGTAATTCAAAAAGGTGACGAGCATCTAAAATGGGCTCAGACGATCGATGGATATTCATTGATGCGCAACAAAAGTGGTGTTTTTGAGTATTCTACGCTTAATTCCGGCAATGAAATGATTCCTTCAGGGATAACGGCTAAAAATCAGTCTGAACGAAGTTTCTATGATATTCAGTTTCTTAGTAAAACCAATAAGGGGCTTGTTTATTCAAGAAGTCAGGTAAACAGGTTGAAAAGTGTATCGGATTTATATCTGAAGAGTACTCAGAAATCATTTCCAACATTAGGTTCACGTAAGATGATTTGTATTCTGATTGGATTTACCGATAAGGCTTTCACAAAAACAAAAGCAGATTTCGAAAACTTATTCAACCAGGTAGGATACACTGCTGATGGCGCAACTGGAAGCGTATCCGATTATTATAAGGAAAACTCATATAACCAGTTCAATTTGTCGGTAACAGTTGCTGGTCCGTATGTTGCAGCTCATAACATGGCTTTTTATGGTTCCAACAATGCAAGCGGAGATGATGCTAATCCGGGTGCTTTGGTTTCAGAAGCTGCGACGCTGGCAAATCCTTCCGTTAATTATTCCGATTTTGATAATGATGGTGATGGAACAGTGGATGGGATTTGTGTAATTCATGCTGGTTATGGCGAAGAAAATACGGGTGTTAGTGCAGATGCTATCTGGGCGCATTCATCAAATATTAGTCCAATAACACTTGATGGTAAGAGTGTAAGCAGCTACTTATGCGCATCGGAAATCAGAGGAAATAGCGGGACAGGAATAACACGTATTGGAGTGATTTGTCACGAGTTTGGTCATGTGATGGGTGCTCCAGATTATTACGATACCGATTACGCGGATAATGGCTTATACGAAGGCACAGGTACCTGGGATATAATGGGTGGCGGTGCATGGAATAACAACGGTGCTACACCTTCGCATCATAATCCTTACACCAAGATTTACAGTTATGGATGGGCAGCCATCGCTACATTGCCTTCGGACGCTAATATTACACTCAACAGTGCAGCACTGAATAGCAATAGCTTTTACCGGATAAACACGTTGACATCGAATGAGTTCTTTCTGATCGAAAACAGGCAACAGCAAAAATTCGATCGTTATATTCCAGGACATGGAATGATTATTTATCATGTGGATGGGAACTATATCAATACAGCAGCAAATGATATTAATGCGGGTAGTCATCAGGGATTGTATCCTGTCTGTGCAAATGCAACAGGAAATCCACCAACAGTTTATGGCGATATTAACAACAGCGGTTTGCCTTTCCCGGGAACCGGAAATAAAACATCTTTTACTGATGCAACAACGCCAAACTCACATGCCTGGAGCGGTTCGAATACAGGGATGCCGATTACGAATATAACAGAGAATAGTATCAACAAAACAGTAACATTTACTTCGCCGAATATTCCTACACCTCCTTTGGCTCCTGTTTCTAATCCTGCAACAAGTATAATTCAAACAAGCTTTTATGCCAATTGGAATAGTTCCGCTGCTGCTTCAGGCTACCGGTTGGACATTTCTGAAAATATGGGATTTACAACATTCATCTCCGGCTATAACGATTTAGATGTTGGAAATGTAAACACCATTAAAGTTACTGGATTAAAAACCAGAACAAAGTATTACTTTCGTTTAAGGGCTTATAACCTTGGTGGTTCAGGTGGCAGCTCCAATGTAATTCAGGCAACCACATTATCCAATTCTCCATTGGCACCGACTGGATTAACTGCCGTATCCTGCAATAACCTTATGACAGTTAAATGGAGGAAAAGCGGTGGTCCGTTTGTTTCTCGCTACCGGATCTATGGTGGAACTACGGGTAACCCAACTGCAAAAATAGATTCAACTTCCAGTTCTTCCGATACTATAAGAGTAATTTTAGGATTGAGCCATGGGCAAACTTATTACTTCCGTGTAACCGCAGTGAATGACGATGGACCTGAAAGTACGTTTAGCATTCAGACAACAGAAACCGTAAAAACAGGAGTTGTACCTGTGATCAAAGCTAAATGGGGCGATGTTTTAATATGTTCTAATTTTGGAGATTCCATTTCAAGTTATCAATGGTTTAAGGGTGGATCAGCCATAGCAAGTGCAAACGGACAATATTATTCAACGGAAAAATTGGCTGGTACCTACAAGGTAGAAACAATCGACCGGAATGGATGTAAAAATCCGTCAAATGCCATTTCAATTTCCGGTACAAAATCGCTGGTCATCTATCCAAATCCTGCGGTTGTAAGTTTTACACTTAAACTAAACGAAGCAGGCGAGGGTAGTGCAATTATCAGCATATTAAATTCAGCCGGGATTAAGGTAATGGAACTACAAGCAGCATATGCGAACTATGAATTAGCCAAAGAGATACCAGTCAGTAATTTGGAGGCAGGAATCTATATAGTTCAGGCGGTTCTAAACAAAAAGGATTTATACACCACAAAGCTTGTCGTCAAAAAGTAAATGTCATATAGCGCAAAATACGATTACAATGAAATACAGATTTATATCGATCTCACAAATATTGTTTTTAGCACTTCTGTTGATCGGCTCTCAATATGATGTTTATTCTCAGGAGGCCGACAGCACTGTCGTCAAGCCTGGATTGTTCGTTGGTCTTCGATTCGGACCATCGCAATCCGGTATTTCAAATGAAGGTATACTATCTGTCGCAAATCTCGTTTCCAACTCACAAAATTCTTTTGGTGGATCGTTTGAGATTGGCTACTTTTTTTCAAAGTCAATTGGCATATCATCCGGAATCGGTTTTTCTTCTTCCAAAAGTCAACTTGAACTGGCGACCTATCAAAATAAGTTTAATACCACTGATTCAGAGAATGAAGTCTATGAGCGGCAAGTTTCGGGAACCGACATTAAAGAGATACAAAATGTTGGTTTCTTAACTCTTCCCGTTTGTCTTAATATTCGTTTGCCATTGAGCAAAAAAATGGTGTTTTTCATACAAACAGGTATAAATCTGGCGATTCCTGTCACTAAAAAATACTTGAGTAGCGGTATCTTCACCTATAAAGGGTATTATCCTGCCTACAATGTTATTTTACAAAATCTTCCTGCTTATGGTTTTCCATCCAATATAAATAGTGTAACGGATGGATCATTAAAAACAAAATCCCTTAATATGAATGCTTTAGTCTCTGCCGGATTCGATTTCTTAATTCAGAAAAATATTCAGTTAGGAATTGCTGCCTTTTACAGCAAATCGCTTTCGAATATCTCGGACTATCCTTCACCTGACAAGTTTCAGCTTTCATCAGATGCGAATCAGATTAACAGTTTGATGGGCGGTAGCAGTAAAGCATCTGTACAATCAATAGGTGTGAATGTCAGACTAAGGTATTTTCTGAATTTTTCGAAATTGATGTCCAAGAAAAATTAATATTGAATGCCGATGCTGGAATCATGAATTTAATCACCTAATATTTACATTGTAGGATGGGCTTATTTCGGAAGGTTATTTTATATTATGATAATTTTTCCGATATTTGTGATGTTTAGTGCATTGAGATTTAAAAACGGTCATAGAAGGAAATGTTTTTGAATCGTAATTTAATTCATAAAGAATTGCTAATATTGTACCAACTACAATCTATCTGATGGAAAATGTATCTGATGAAACAGTCAACAATTGGGTAACATTACTTAAGGTTGGTGATGCAAAGGCATTTGATCGTCTTTTTGGGGTTTATTCGAAGCGGTTATACTATTTTGCACTCGGATATCTTAAATCAAAGGAGGAGGCTGAAGAAGTTGTACAGGATGTTTTTTGCAAAATATGGATGAACAGAGAATCGCTAAATCCGCAACTATGCTTTAAAGCTTATATTTTTAAAATTGCCTACCGCCGAATTAACGAACTATTTAGGAAGGTCGCCCAGGAACAGGCTTATCGCCACGAAATCATTTCCACTTCTTTCGATATTGACAATAACCTCGATGAAAGAACCGATTATGACTCGCTGCTCAAATTGGTTGAGAAGATTGTGAATAATCTGCCTCCCCGCCAGAAAGAAATTTTCACTAAAAGGAAGAGAGACATTCTGTCGGTAAAGGAGATTGCTGAGCTTTTGGGAATTGCACCTAAAACAGTGGAAAATCATTTGAATGAGGCGCTTAAGGCAATAAAAGGTGGTCTGATGAAAGAAAATATTGCATCTCTCCTGTTTTTTGCGTTGTTCGTAAAATGCTGATTTGCCAGATCAGAAAAAAATAGTTTGAAAATATTTCCTTTGCGACTGGGTGCTTTACCTTCCCCATCCCTATTACTTACTAAATGGTCATAAAGTTTTTTCTCATTCATGTTTGGGATTCACACTGGGACCAACTTTTTATGATTTATGAGCTTAAAATGGATTTAAAAATACTCCTAAGATATTTCTCCAATAAATACTCCAGAAAAGATTTTTCTGCGGTGAATAATGCCTTTCAACAGAAAGGTGAAAATCCTCAACTGGAAGAGCAGATGAATCTCCATTGGCAGGATTTTGATTCAGAAGCACTGCCTGATATTAAACTCGATCATTTACTCGATAAAGTTCACCATCGGATGAATGTTGAAGGTAACCCGCAAATTAAAGTCTTTAACTTATGGCAATTGGCGCAACGTGCAGCTGCAATTCTTTTTCTCCCGCTTCTCTTAGGTTCTTTGGCATATAATTATCTGAAACCAACATTAGCAAATGTTGATGAAGCCTGGGCCGAAATTCAATGCCCGCTGGGGGTCCGGACAAAATTTCAATTGCCCGATGGTTCGACAGGATTTTTGAACAGCGGTTCGGTTTTAAAATATCCGGTTATATTTGCTAATAACCGCAATGTAAAACTTACTGGTGAGGGATATTTTGAAGTGGTGCATAACGAAAAATCACCCTTTCATGTAAAAACAAAAAACCTCGATGTTAAAGTTTTGGGCACCACGTTTAATATAGTTGCTTATGAGAATGAAAATCTGGAAGAGGTAATTCTTCAAACGGGCCATGTTGAAGTTGCCTCCAATGATGGCAAAAGTCTCGGATCGCTTCAACCCGAACAGGAAATGGTTTTTAACAAACAAGACCTGAGCCACAAAATTAATAATGTAGAATCAACGCAATATACCTCATGGAAAGAGGGCCGACTGACATTGCGAAATGTGGATATTGACGAGCTGGCTATCAGGTTAAGTCGTTGGTATAATGCAGAAGTGATTGTAGATAAGACAAATAAGGCGATAAATGCCTACGCTTATCATGGAACCTTTGAAGATGAACAATTAGACGATGTTCTTAAAATATTATCCTTGTCCTCACCGATTAGTTATATTGAAAAGGAGAGGACAAAAGATAAAAGCGAAAATTATTCCAAACGTAAAGTAATCCTTAGTGTTAACCTTAAAAAATCAATCAAATGAACCAGAAGAATGAGTAAAAAAAACAGGAGATCGGTTGCAACGCTCTCCTGTCAGATCAAACAATGTTACAGAATATTATTGTTTTAATCATTTATTACACAAATGTATGAAAGAAAATCGAAAAGCCGGTGAAGAATCGGCATGTATCTTTATTAAAACTTTGAGAATTATGAAGCTAAGTGTGTTTTTTTCATTCCTATTCATAGCACAGGCTTGGGCGACTTCCACCTACTCTCAGGAAACCCGGTTAACCCTTGACATGAAGAATGTCAGGGTGATGGATGTATTGGATGCAATTGAGAAAAAAAGTGAGTTTTTTTTCTTCTTTAACGAAAAGCTGGTCAATGTCGATCGTAAAGTGGATATTGAGGTAAAAGAGGGTAAAATTGAAGAGATCCTCTCTGACCTTTTTCAGAAAACGGATATAAATTATAAAGTGATTGACAGACAGATTATTCTTACTCCGCAGTCGGTCGAAATGGATGCCGTCCAACAGGTTGGCAAAAAGGTTTCCGGCAAAGTCACCGATTCTACCGGAGGATTGTTGCCAGGTGTTTCTGTGGTGGTCAAAGGCACCACAACTGGTGTAGTTACAGATAACAACGGAAGCTATTCACTTTCCAATATACCTGAAAACGCGACTTTGCAATTTTCGTTTGTAGGAATGACTACGAAAGAAATCGCCAGCGGCAATAAAACGACAATTAATGTTACGCTTGATGAAGAAACAATTGGATTAGACGAGGTTGTCGCTATCGGATATGGAACAGTAAAGAAGAGTGACCTGACAGGCTCTGTATCATCAGTAAAATCAGATAAACTGGTAGCCTTTCCTAATTCCGGAGCTGTTCAGGCATTACAGGGACGTGCAGCCGGGGTTCAGATAACCGCCAATAATGGCGATCCGGGTGGTTCAATGTCAATTAAAGTAAGGGGCGGAACCTCGATCAACGCAAGCAATAATCCGCTTTATGTGGTGGATGGCTTTCCAGGTGCATTTTTGCCACAACCCGAAGATATTGAATCACTTGAAATTTTAAAAGATGCTTCTGCAACTGCTATTTACGGCTCACGCGGTGCAAACGGAGTCGTGATGATCACCACCAAAAAAGGAAAAAAAGGAAAAGTAAAAATTGAATACAATGCATCAATATCCCAACAAAAAGAGACGAAACGCATTGAATTGCTAAATGCACAGGAGTTCCTTGATTTTAATAAACCTTACTATCCAAACTATGTGAGTGATGGTCAGGAAACAGACTGGCTGGATGTGATTCTTCAGAAAGGAAGCATACAAACGCAGCAACTCTCTGTTTCAGGTGGAAATGAAGTCGCCGACTATTATATTTCAGGTTCATACTTTGACCAAAAGGGCCTTATTTCAAGTTCCGGTTTTAACAAATATTCTATCACCAGCAATATCAATATCAAGGCGACCGATTGGTTCAAAATCGGTTTAAACCTCTTCTTACAAAGATCAAATACAGACGGTGTGCCCACACAGGAAGGGTCCGGAGGCTCCAGCCAGGCTGGAATCATTGGATCTGCACTGCGCTTTATGCCTGATCAGGGCATTTACAAACCAGATGGTGTTACTTATTCGTTAGCAAAACTGGGAGATCCGATCGACAACCCATATACGATTCTGAAGGAAAATACCAGTAACCAGGTCGATGATCGTATTCAGGCAAACATATCCGGAGAATTCAAGATAACCAAAGATCTTACATTCAACACAATACTTGGATTGTCAACCAACAGTGGAAGGATTGGCACCTATGCATCATCTTTGACCAGTAGTGCAGCCGCGAAAGGAAATGCAACGATGAATGCTGCAAAAAATTCATCATTCGATTCAGAGAATTTTTTCAATTACAACCACAAATTTGCTTCAATCCATGCGCTGACTGCAATGGTTGGATACTCCCATTCATTAGAAAGGAGAGAGAGCTGGGGAGCTGCATCAAATGCCTTCATCACTGATGCTTTTTCTTTCTGGAATATGGGCGGTGGTGCCGAAACTCCTTCAATCGCTTCATCCGGGGTTATCGAAGCACAGCTCACTTCTTTCTTCGGTCGGTTAACCTATGGGCTAAACGACAAATACCTCCTCACTTTGAACTCCCGATATGACGGATCTTCCAGATTCAGTAAAAATCACAAGTGGGCCTTTTTTCCGTCGGGATCGATGGCCTGGAACATGCACAAAGAGTCCTTCATGAAGAATATCCCTTTGATCAGTCAGTTTAAGTGGCGAATTTCTTATGGGGTTGTTGGAAATCAGGCAATCGGTTCATACCAGACGCTCGCCAGACTTAGTCCGGTTCTTTCTATTGTCAACGGTGTGGTGGTTAATGCGGTTCGACCTACTGCCGTTGCAAACGACAACCTGAAATGGGAAAGCACAGCATCAACCAATGTGGGGGCAGATATCGCTATCCTTAAAAACCGGATCAATTTCACAGTTGATATGTACAAAAATGTCACTTCAGACATGCTCTTTCAGGTGAACCTGCCTCCGTATGCCGGGATTCCTAGCCAGATGCAAAATATCGGGAAGTATGAAAACAAAGGTCTGGAACTATCTGTAGCATCCAAAAACATGACCGGTCAATTCAAATGGACCACCGATTTCAACATTACTTTCAACCGCAGCAAGATTCTTGAACTTCCTGATAATGGAAAGGATATCCTGAGCAGCAATGCTCCAGGTCATTGGCCCGGATTTGCCAACTCGCAGATTTTGAGGGTAGGGCAACCGCTGGGGAGTTTTTACGGATATATTTATGACGGCGTCTACCAGACTGGCGATACTTTCATACCGGGTGCAGGATTTGAACAAGCTGCAGGGGGCGAAAAGTACCGCGATATCAATGGGAAAGATGCATCCGGAAAACTGACAGGTCTTCCTGACAATACATTGAATACCAATGATCAAACCATTATTGGCAACCCTAATCCGAAATTCTTCTATGGATTTAACAATGAATTCAGCTACAAAGGGTTTGATTTGGGAATTTTTATTCAGGGATCTCAAGGAAACGATATTTACAGTTATACCCTACAGGAACTGGAGAACCTGGGTGCATACGGTTACAATTCGACCAAAAAGGCACTCGAAAGATGGTCACCAACCAATACAAATACCGATGTGCCGATGAAAAATCTCAGCCGCTCATTGAAACCATCTTCAAGGTGGGTGATGGATGGAAGTTACCTCCGCGTGAAGAACATCATGCTTGGATACACCCTTCCAAATTCAATCGTTCAGAAATTGTCACTACAGAAGGCAAGGATTTATCTGAGCGCCCAGAATTTTTTCACTATTACCAAATACAGGGGATTTGATCCGGAGGTAAATTACAGGATGCAAAATAATTCATCCGGTACTGATTATGCAAGTTATCCTATGGCAAAATCAATAACCGCTGGTCTGAACATCGTTTTCTAACATTAATACATCTTAGTTATGAAAAATAAAATATTTATAGTGCTTGTTGCATCGCTTTTGACAGGACTTTTTAGTTGTATCGATCTCGAAGAGAAACCTGTAGGATTGCTGGCACCTGAAGGATTCTTCAAATCAAAGAAAGAGGTTCAGGCTGCTGTTTATGCCTTCAACGGAACACTGGCCCACGAGGCACTTTTTGGTCGTCAATATTTGATTGCCTTGCTTTTCAGGGATGACATGTGTGATCTGGCTGTTGCCAATGCGGATCGTGGTTTTGTCAATAGCTTTGACGGGGTGAATTCGAACAACTCCATCATGAGGCTTATGTGGAATCAGTTTTACGTAGCAATTGCAGCTGCAAACACAGCAGAAGCAGGAGCCAAAAGTCTTGGACTCCCGGAGGCAGATATCAATCCGCTGATTGCAGAATGCAGTTTCAATCGGGCATTTTGCTATTTCCATTTGGTGCGCAGCTTCGGCGATCTTCCTTATATCAATCAGCCGATTGCAGACCCTGCCACTGTGGCGGCAATATTGAAGACTCCGTCTTCTGTAGTCTATGACAATATCATTGCAGACCTTAAGTTCGCAAAACAATGGCTTCCTGAAAAGCAGCCTTCTGATTGCAGGTCCAGACCTACAAAAGGTACGGCAGCCTCTTATCTGGCCTCAGTCTATCTTACAAAAAATGATTTTGCCAATGCTTATGCTGAAGCAAAATATGTGATCGACAACAAAGCGCTGTTTGGCTATGTTCTTGAAGCTGATTATCAAAACCTTTTCAAGGCTATAACTACGGTTAATACCAACAAGGAAACGGTTTACTCCATAGATTTTCAGGCAATTACAGTTGGTACAGCCGCCAATGGAGGTGGCAGTTACAACGATGACCTGATGGCCGCCATGACACTTCCTTCCGATTACAATGCGGGTTTTGGTTCTCTTGTGCCATCGCTGGCGGTTTATCAGTCTTTTAATCCATTAGACTATAGAAAAACGGTGAGCTTTGATACCATTTTAGCTGCAAAGCCTTATACCGTCTGGAATACCAAAAGACCGCATATAGCCAAATTTAACAGATTTCCCGGTAATGCTCCGGCGGCAAGTGCATTTAGGTATTCAGATAACAACTATCAGGATATGAGGTATGCTGAAGTTCTTCTTATTGCGGCAGAGGCATCCTGCGAGATAAATAACGGTCCGAATGCTGATGCGCTGGGATATGTCAACCAGATCAGGGCCAGAGCCAGGAATGCGAACAGTACACCAAGGGCCTATCCGGCCGACGTGGCACTAGGATTGTCAAAATCGGACTTCATCAATTTGATTCTTGAAGAGAGGAGAATTGAATTCGGATTCGAATGGAAACGATGGTTCGACATCAAGCGTAGAGATTTGGGAGACCTGGTTTTTAAAGGTTCTAATTCAACTGAGCCGCATCCCAAATTTGATAAAACACGAGATTACCTCTTTCCAATTCCGCAAACAACAATCGATGTAAATACAAACATTACCCAAAATCCGGGGTACTAATCAAACTACCTCTATAAAAAGACTGGCATTTTTTTTTCGATGAATGCCAGTCTTTTTTCATCTAAATTAGCCGGATATTAAAATTAAAAGCTGTTGGTCATGAAGTACAAGTGGTTTTCAACCTTTTTTCTCATTATTCTCCTGAAATCTCAATTAATTAGTGCCCAAGAGATTCAACGTCCTGCAATCTGGGGCATTGCAAAAATGACTTTTTTGGTGAGCGATTTTCAGCTTGCCCGTGATTACTACGGTAAGTATCTCGGCTTCGACGAAGCTTTTTCTTACCCTTCCGATTTGGGTAAAGTCAGATCCTTCAAGGTTAGCGACCGTCAGTTTTTGGAGTTTGTTGTCGATAAACAAGCCAAAGAAAAGAAGCGACTGGTTTCCATATCGTTCGAGACTGAGAACGTTGAACAAATGCGGCAATACCTGAAATCAAAAGGGCAAATCGTTCCTGAAAAGACATTGGTCGATGGTGCTGGAAATGAAATTTTTACTGTAACTGACCTTTCAGGAAACCAAATCGAATTTATTGATCTCAAAGCAAATGGACTCCACCGTAAATCAAAAGGAAAATATTTGTCGAAACACCGGATCTCGGAACGCATCCACCATGCCGGAATTTATGCAAAAAACATCATCGATAACGATCCGTTTTATGCCGGCATTTTAGGATTTAAAGAACTGGTCAGGTATCCGGAAGATAAAAGTGTTTCGCCCACTATCTTGTATCTTGGCATAGCTGATTGCATTGAAAACATCGAACACTATTCACCCAACGATGAGAATGTGAGTCATCCCTGCTTTTTGGTTGACGATATGCAGGAAACCATTTATACTCTGAAAGAAAGAATGGGAGCCGAATCGATTGGCAAACCCGGCATTGGCAAAGGCAAACGCTGGATCATGAACATGTGGAATTCGGATAAAACCAGGGTTGAATTTACGGAAGCTCACTGTGTGAGATAAGACACAAACAATTCAAAAAAAAATAGCATGGAAGATTCAAATTTTTCGCGCAGAAAATTTATCAAAGGAACAGTTGGTTCCGGATTACTGATTGCAGGTGCAGGTTTGCTACCTTCCTGTAATATCTTCCGCATGTCATCAAAATCAGAATCGGTCTACGATGCCAAAGGATTGCCAACAGTATTGTTTGGCAGTACCGGAGTAAGAGTGCCACGTATTATTTGTGGGTTGGGCTCACGTTTTTGCCATCTTGAAAGTGACGAAGAGGCACAGCGGCTGCTGCACTTTACTTTAGATAATGGACTTTATTACTGGGATACAGCCTGGGCATACGATAATACAATTGGAGTACCTCCTGGAAAGATAAGAAGTCCGCGGCTTGTAACGAGCGAGGAACGATTGGGACCTGTAGTTAAAACTCGTAGAAATGAGATATTCCTTTCAACAAAAGTGACCAGTCGCGACCCGAACGAAGCCATGCGTCAGATTGAGACCAGCTTGAAACGGTTGCAGACGGATCACCTGGATCAGCTGATGATTCACGATGTGCAATCGATGGCTGACGTTGAAAAACTTAGCCAAAAAGGTAATTTAATTGATATTCTGCATCGATTAAAAGAACAGGGACTTACCCGGTTTATTGGTTTTTCGGGTCATACTGAAGCAGCTGCGATGAAAGCAATGGTCGAACGTGGCGATTTCAACACCATGCTTATTGCCATGAACCATTGGAATGCAGCAACCAATCCACAAAACCGACAGGAACTGGCTATCCCTGCCGCAAAAGCCAAGGGAATGGGAGTGATATTGATGAAAGTGGTGCGGCCGCGCGAAACCATTACCACCCTAAAACCTGCCGATTTGGTTGCGTATGCACTATCACTTAAAGGCCCGGATGTAATTGTGCTGGGATTGGATAGTATTGAGGTCGTGAAATCAAACCTCGAGATTCTTCGGAATTTTAAGGCGATGGACGAAGCCCGAATGGAAGAAATGGCCATGCAACTCACTCCATTTTACAATCACGAAAACCTTCCATGGATGAAACCCGGATATACCGATGGAAATTATGCCTAGCACAATTTATTTTCGCAATTGCATCCTAAAATTTTCATGGCTTTCCATAATCATGGGACTGTCTTTGCTTCCTTCAGTTTTGGTTGGTCAGGAAAATGCAATCAGATATGTCGACCCTTACAAATTTGAAACTGATTCCTCAAACGTCGTCAGTTTTAGTTATCCTCCCTTAACCGAAAGGGAAGGAAAAGGTTTGAATGTGCCCGTACCACCAAATGAGCATCCACGCCTGTTTTTCAGAAAAGGGGATTTGGCTGCATTAAGAGAAAAAATTGCGAATCCTCTCATGAAAGAGAATTGGGACTTGATTCTTCAGAATGCCGAATTTCAGACTGATGGAATACTTGAGCAACACGGGAAGAATCACAATATGAATATTCAGGTAATCAATGCAATTGAAGCAAAAGCTTTCCTGTATGCTTTTCTAAAAAATCAGCAGGCTGGCAGAGAAGCTGTTGAAGCAGTTCTGAATTATAATAAGACCTTAATTATTGATCAAAAAAAGGCTGACGTTTGCCGCGATATTGGAAGAGTAATTTTTAATTCAGCTATTGTTTATGATTGGTGTTATGATTTAATTGACCTTCCGGAGAAGAAAAAACTGATCAACAGTATGGAGAATCTCGGGAAACAATTGGAAATTGTTTGGCCAAAATTAGTTCAGGGGTCCATCGTCGGTCATGGTTCAGAAGCCCAGCTGGCCAGAGACATGTTGGCATGTGGTATTGCAACCTGGAACGAGAAACCGGAAATTTACAATCTGGCAGCTGGCAGAATATTTGCCGAGTTTATACCTGCCCGAAAGTTTTTCTATTCTGCAGGATACCATCATCAGGGCAGTAGTTACGGACCTTACCGATTCCAGTGGGATTTGTGGATGACCATGATTTTTGACCGGATGGGCTATCCCAAAATACTTGGAGAGGATCAATCTAAAATACCATACAGGTGGATCTATACCAGGAGACCCGATGGCCAATTTTTCAGAGATGGTGATGATTTCACTGAATTGTATACGAGTTATGGGAAACCCTGGTCAATTGCAGGTTCAGCACTTGTCGGTAGCTATTTTAAAGATCCTTTTTTGATTCGTGAAGCTATTGAAAAAAAGCAATTTGGGAAGGATGGCCTCTTTGATTTCTTGCTAATTGATCCGAATACAAAGCCACAAAGTGATACTTCTATATTACCATTTTCAAGATACTTTAAAGAACCCTTAGGTGCAATGGTTGCACGAACAGGTTGGGGCAAAGATATTGATTCAAATACTGCCATTGCTGAAATGAAAATAGGCGTATATAATTATGCCAATCACCAGCATTTGGATGCAGGGAGTTTTCAGATTTACTATAAAGGTCCGCTGGCAGTTAATTCCGGTATTTATCAAGGCAAGGAAGGTGGCTATGGCTGCGACCATTTCATTAATTACTACCAGCGCTCCATCGCTCACAATACGATGTTGGTGTATGATCCGGAAGAAAAATTCACCTGGCATCAACGGCCAATTGCCAATGATGGCGGACAGCAATTTCCTAACGGGGCAGCCGAACCAAAAAATATGCAGGAATTACTTGCAGAGGATTACAAAACAGGTACAGTGTTGGCTCATGAGTTTGGTCCGGATTCTATAAAACCGGAGTACACCTATCTAAAAGGTGAAATGGCAGAAGCTTATAGTGATAAAATTAAGAATTTCCAGCGGTCGTTTGTGTTTTTAAATTTAAAAAATGAAGATATTCCGGCTGCCATGATTGTGTTGGACAGGGTAATTTCGTCCAATAAAAATTTCAAAAAATCATGGTTGCTTCATTGTGTTGAGGAACCTGCTATTGATGGCAATACTTCAATAATTAAACTTACTAAAAAGGGGTATAACGGAATGATGGTAAATACGACTTTATTGCCCGTTTCGGATAACCTAAGCATCTGCAAGGTTGGAGGAATTGGAAATGAATACCCCGTAGATGGAATAAACTTTCCGCAACATGTAATTAGTGAAAGCAATTCAGCAGATGGAGCAATTTGGCGTATCGAGGTCTCACCCCAAAGAACATCCTCCAATGATCTTTTCCTGAATGTTATGCAGGTAATGGATGCAAATCCATCACCAAAACCGCTGAAGGTGTCAAAATCTTTTACTTCGAAAGGTAACTTTGTGGTGGTGGAAATAGCAGACAGAATCGTTGCCCAGTCTTTGGATTTGGAGACTGGTATTGGAGATATTTCGTTTGAGAAAGGAGAAAAGGGAAATTGGTATAAAGTATTAATATCCGATCTTCCGCCTGGCAAATGGAAAGTTAAAGGCCCTACCCAAACGAAGATTTTTAAGGTTAGCCGGGAAGCCGGAACAATTAGCTTAGATGAAAAAGGTGGACGGTTTTTCCTTAAATTCGTTGGCGAATAATCATGATTTGTCAAACACGAATCGAAGTAAACTTTCTGGTATTTAAAAACAAACTACTTGCAAATGAAATATCTGATTTACACTACACTTTTCTTTTTAACTGTTTCAACGTCAATAAAGGGGCAAGTCAGTAACAATATCCAAATTAAGGGTGAACTTGAAAAATGGCATACCATCACCTTTCTGTTTACTGGTCCATCATGTAGTGAGACCGATTTTAGACCCAATCCGTTTTTGGATTACCGGCTCGAGGTAACTTTTAGCAATGGCAACAAACAATATAAGATTCCCGGATTCTTTGCTGCGGATGGCCAATCGTCAGAGACCGAAGCACTTTCGGGGAATAAGTGGCAGGTGAATTTTGTTCCTGACGAAATTGGAACATGGAATTATTCTGTATCTTTTTTAAGTGGCCGGAATATTGCCATCAGCGAAAAACTCACGAAAGGGCAACCCCTTTCACCAAATGGTCTGACAGGTTCATTTACGATTAGCCCATCAGATAAAAAATCACCCGATTTTCGCACTAAAGGACGGTTAATTTATACAGGTGAACGATACCTGAAATTCAGTGAAACCGGTGAATACTTTTTAAAAGGCGGAGCCGACAGTCCTGAAAACTTTTTGGCTTACCATGAATTCGATAATACTCCGGCCAAACACAAATATGAAAATCACATTGCCAATTGGAAAACAGGCGATCCGGTTTGGCATAAAGATAAAGGGAAAGGTATTATCGGAGCACTCAATTATTTGTCATCCAAAGGCGTAAACTCAGTTTACTTTTTAGTGATGAATGTTCAGGGTGATGGTAATGATGTTTTTCCATGGGCTGATATCGATGAACGCTACCGTTTTGATTGTAGTAAACTCGATCAGTGGGAAGTCGTTTTCTCGCACATGGACAGTTTAGGCTTAATGCTTCATATTGTATTATCCGAAAATGAAAACCAATTGCTGCTCGATGCAGGTTTTCTGCAAACACAAAGGAAATTGTTTTATCGGGAGATGATTGCCCGGTTTGGTCATCATTTAGCTGTAACCTGGAATTTTGGAGAAGAAAATGGTCCAGCTCCATGGTACGATATGTTAGGCCAGTCGGTCGCTCAGCGAAAAAGTGGATTGGAATATTTGAAAAAAATCAATCCATATCCTTCCTTTATTGCCATGCATACCTTACCGTCAGACCCTGAACGCACAGACCGTTTGGCTCCGTTGCTTGGATTCAAATACCTTGATGGTGCTTCTCTTCAAATTGACAAGTCCAAAGATGTCTATGGAGAAGTCAAGAATTGGATCAAACTTTCGGCCGATTCGGAACGGAAATGGGTGGTAAATATGGATGAAATTGGCCCTTGGTTTTCTGGTGTATTCCCTGATAGCCGGGATTCACAGCATGACACCATACGGACAGAAGTTTTGTGGCCAACGCTCATGGCTGGTGGCGCCGGAGTGGAATGGTATTTTGGTAAACTGGATTTGACGACTGAGGACTTTTCTCAATGGTCGAATATGTGGGATCAAACACGCTATGCCATTCACTTTTTTCAGAAATATCTCCCTTTTTGGCGAATGCAAAATGCAGATCAATTAATTACCGGAACTAAAAATTGTTGTTTTGCTGCTGTCGGCGAAATCTATACAATCTATTTGCCTTCCGGTGGTTCGACTAACATTCAACTTCCTTCGGGAAAATACCAGATAAAATGGTACAATCCACGGACCGGAGGATCACTTTTGGATGGTTCAATAAAAACAATACTGGGGCCGGGTATGATGTCATTAGGTAATCCGCCAGCTGATCATCAAAAAGACTGGACTATTCTCATAAATCGAAATAAGTAGAATCCTATAATTAAAGAATCCACCATCTGAGAAGGTGGACTTGAAAAGCCCCTATAAGGGGCCAAAGTCCAGATTCTATTGCTTAGTTCATTTTTTTTCTG
>JAAFHB010000109.1 GCA_010906965.1 Mariniphaga sp.
TCGATTAAAATGCTTTTACAGGAAGATGATTTTAAAACATCTCTGTTGGAAAAAATTTCCGAAGAAGTAATTATAAGAAATCATAGCGGACATCTACTGACAAAAAAAGGAAAATCCGTTCCGATCATCTATTCAGGTACCCCTTTAAAAAATAAAGACAAGATAATAATCGGGACTGTTTTTATCGCAAGAGATATTACTGAAGACGAGCTTAACAGGGTAGAATTAATCAAAGCCAAAGAGAGAGCCGAAGAAAGTGACCGTTTAAAATCTGCTTTTCTTGCAAATATGAGCCACGAAATCCGTACGCCCATGAATGGTATTTTGGGTTTTGCAGGACTGCTGAAAGAGCCAAACCTAACCGGTGAAGAGCAGCAGGAGTTTATCGGTGTCATCGAGAAAAGTGGCGCAAGGATGCTGAATATCATCAACGACATTATGTCTATCTCAAAAGTAGAAGCCGGACAAATGGAGGTTTCCATTTCGGAGACGAATATTAATGAGCAGATCGATTATATCTATACGTTCTTTAAGCCCGAAGCGGCAACTATTGGGATTCAGCTTTTATGCAATAAGCCGTTGTCTGGCAATGATACAATTATAAAAACAGACAGGGAAAAGGTCTATGCCATTCTGACCAACCTTGTTAAAAATGCGCTTAAATTCACCGAGGCTGGCACAATTGAATTTGGTTACAGAATTGTCAGTGACAAGGAGATGGAGGGAAGGAGAAACGTAGAGATGGGAGAATTTAGAGACAAGGCATGTAGAGACAAGGATTGCCTTGTCTCTACGATCGCAGAACTGGAATTCTTTGTAAAAGATACCGGATTAGGCGTTCGTAATAAACAAAAAGAATTTATTTTTGAAAGATTCAGGCAAGGAAGTGAATCACTTTCAAGAAATTATGAAGGTGCCGGGTTGGGATTATCCATTTCAAAGGCATATGTGGAAATGCTTGGTGGTCAAATTTGGGTAGAAAGTGAAGAGGGCAAAGGTTCAACTTTTTATTTTACCCTTCCCTATATTCAGAAATCAAAAAAAATAATTATGAGCGACAGTGAAATTATTTCGGATGTTAAAGAAATTCAGATGAATAAAATTCAGATATTAATTGCAGAAGATGACGAAGCCTCCGAAAAACTTTTGACAGCAACCATTAAAAAATTCAGCAAAGAAATTTTAAAAGCTGTTAATGGTGCTGAAGCAGTTGAAGCATGTCGTAATAATCCCGACATTGATTTAGTGCTGATGGATATTAAAATGCCTGTTATGGATGGATATGAGGCCACCCGCCAAATCAGACAGTTTAATACAAAAGTCGTTATTATTGCACAATCAGCCTATGCTTTAACGGGCGACAGGGAAAAAGCAATTGATGCAGGATGCAATGATTATATTACAAAACCGATGAAGCTAAAGGCTCTTATTGAGTTAATCAGGAAGTATTTCGAAAATTAATTGATTGTTTGGTTATTGCGTAACATTTCTTTTTAATTTTTTTACAATTTGTTAACTAAAAAAGTTTGCTGGATAGATCCGGGAAGCTTACATTTGCATTACATTTTTTTTCATAAGTTTAGGTTTAGTTAGGTTAGTTAGTTTGGTTAGTTAGTTTTAGTAAAAGGATGGAACCGCCCGGTTTCATCCTTTTCAATTTTAATTTTTTAAATTCACGGTGAAAGATGTTATATTTTAAAAACTGTGTCTATCTTTGCATCCTAAACGTTCAGTATGTTTTACTATGAGTGACGCCAAAGAATATATCATTGATCAGGCATATGGCCTGTTTTTAGGTCGTAGTTACGAAGCGGTTTCAATCAGCGAAATCAGCAATGCAATTGGATTTACCAAAGGAGCACTTTATCACCATTTTCGCAATAAAGAAGAACTTTTTAAGGCAGTAATTGATAAATACCTGATTATTGATGAATTGGAGTTCGAACCTGAACAAACTACATTGAAACAATACCTGGATCTTTCGATACTAAAAGCACAGAAAATTACTGGTCAGTTGATTAGTACGATTCCTTCTTACATACCACTGAATCTGCTTTCATTGTTTATTGATGCATTCAGGCATTATCCCGGATTTGCAGCAAATAAGGAAGATCTTGTAAAGTCGGAAATAAACAAAACAACAAAAGTATTAGATCTGGCTATTGAAAGAGGAGAAATAAGGAGTGATTTAAACACTTTAATGATCGCTGAAATGATTTTTACTTTGAACACAGGTATCGCCAGAAACCTTATTCACAACAATATGACAACTCAAACAGCCATTGAGCAAATGAAAGTGCAGCTTTCGGAGTTTTACAAATTACTACAACCATAAAAAACAAGAACCAGTCAAGAAAGAAGCTGCCACCATTAAAGATAAAGCCATGGCTGTAACAACAGTGAATGGTATGCCGAACCTTCACGAAAGCGGAACCGTCGAAGCTTCGCTAACTATTCCGCTTACTTTCCAGCGTACAGGAACCGTAAAACCATCCTTTATTTTTGTAAAAAGGTTTTTTTAAAGCTAAATTGCGCGGTCTTTAAACAAAAAAGCAAACGCATATGTCCAAATTATTATACGCAATATTATTTGTTTTAATCCTCCCTTATTGGGCTGCGTCGCAGGACAAAAACCATTCTTTCACCCTGTCAAAAAGCGAATTCCTGCTCGACGGAAAACCCTTCCAAATCATTTCCGGCGAAATTCATCCGGCACGCGTTCCTGCTGAATATTGGCGTCAACGTATCCAGATGGCCAAAGCGATGGGTTGCAATACGATTGCAGCCTATATTTTCTGGAATTACCACGAATCGGAACCGGGAGTATTTGATTTTCAATCAGGGAACCACAACATTGCTGCGTTCATCCGCATCGTTCAGGAAGAAGGGATGTTTCTGATGTTACGCCCCGGACCTTATGTTTGCGCTGAATGGGATTTTGGAGGATTACCTTCTTATTTGCTTCGAATCCCTGATATTAAAGTACGTTGTATGGATCCGCGTTACACAGAAGCTGTCGAACGTTACATCAAAACACTCGCACTTCAAATAAAGGATTTACAGGTTACCAAAGGTGGTCCCATCGTGATGGTGCAGGTTGAAAATGAATATGGCAGTTACGGAAACGACCTGACCTATATGAAGTGGATTCAGGAAGTATGGAAGAAAAACGGCATAGAAGTTCCGTTTTATACATCGGATGGGGCAACACCTTTTATGCTCGAAGCCGGATCATTACCTGATGCGGCCATTGGACTCGACCCTGCAGCCAACGAAGCAAACTTTGCCGAAGCAACAAAAGCCAATCCGAATGTTCCCTCTTTTTGCAGCGAATTGTACCCCGGATGGCTCACCCATTGGGGAGAAAAATGGCAACGCCCCGACACCGCCAGTTTGATAAAAGATGTCAAATGGCTGATGGATAACAAAAAATCATTCAACTTTTACGTGATACATGGTGGTACAAACTTCGGATACTGGGCAGGCGCCAATGCTTTTAGTCCGACCCAATACCAGCCCGATGTAACAAGTTACGACTATGACGCACCCATCAACGAAATGGGACAAGCAACTCCAAAATACATCGCGCTGCGCAATTTAATGACTAAGTATCAACCTGCCAAACACAAATTACCGGCAATTCCGGCTCCGATGCCCGTGATCGAAATACCAGAAATCTCATTTACCTCATCGGCATCTGTCTGGGAAAATCTTCCGGAAGCGATTCTGACGGCTCAGCCAAAACCGATGGAAATGTTTGGTCAGAAAGCAGGATTTATTCTTTACCGCACCAATCTGATTGGTCACAAAAAGGGTAAACTACGCATTACTGAACTGCACGATTACGCCACTATTTTTCTGGATGGGAAATACATCGGTAAACTCGACAGGAGCAAAGCCGAAAACATCATCGAATTACCTGCCTCAACAACAGCGAATCCACAACTTGACATTCTGGTTGAAGGGATGGGACGCATCAATTTTGCGGAATACATGATCGACCGCAAGGGAATTACCGAGCGTGTGTCGCTGAATGGAATGACACTGATGAACTGGCAGGTTTTCACACTTCCGTTCGACGAATCGTACGTAGAAAATCTAAAATTCACAACAACAGCCGCTTCTCAACCCGGGAACTTCTTCAAATCCGAATTTCAGCTGACTGTAACCGGCGACACTTATATTGATGTCAGTGAATGGGAAAAAGGTTTAGTGTGGATAAATGGTCATAACCTTGGAAGATATTGGAATATTGGTCCTCAGAAAGAGTTGTATTGTCCGGCGCCCTGGCTGAAAAAGGGAAAAAACGAAATCGTTATTTTCGATATGCATCTGTTAAGTCCAAAAACCGTGAAAGGGACAAAGAAACTAAGCGACTAAAAATGAAAAAACATACCATACGGCTTCATCCCATTGGGAAAGAACTGCAGGTAAACGATCAAACGCATTTGATTGACGTGCTCCATGAATTCGGCATTGAGTTTCCATGCGGCGGAAAAGGGACCTGCGGAAAATGCAAGGTGCGATTGCTGGATGGTGAAATAGCTATCACTGAAATTCACCGGCAAAAACTTGAACAACTTGGTCTTGCATCCGATTGGCGCCTCTCCTGTTTCAGCCTTTGCACAAATGACATCACCCTCGAAATTGAACAGTTTAATCACCTGATCCTTGCTGACGAAAGCGAATTTAATTTCTCGCCCCGCGAAGGATTTGGAATTGCAGTCGATCTGGGTACCACTACCATTGTTGCTCAACTGGTCGATTTATCATCGGCAAAAGTGTTGGCAGTCGAAACGATGCTGAATCCCCAGGTAAAATTTGGAGCCGACCTGATTTCAAGAATTCAGGCTTGTCTGGATGGAAATTCATTCGAAATGACAACGATCGTCCGTTCATCAATCGGGACGATGATCAGGCTGATGCTTAAAAAATACGATGTAAGAGTTCAAAAAGTAGTCTTGGTTGGTAACTCAGCGATGCAGTTAATTTTCAGCAACTGCGATGTTGCACCACTATCGGCCTATCCTTTTCACATCGACAATCCGGGACTAAAAACATTCAATCCGAAAGAACTGGGATGGGATCTGGAAGTCAAAGAAAACGTGCAGTTCTATCCATCGATCGGAAGTTTTGTGGGAAGTGATATTCTTGCAGGAATAGCGGCAACCGGCTTGCATCTAAAAGAAAACTATACGGCGCTGATTGATTTAGGCACCAATGGCGAAATTGTTATCGGCAATAAGAACCAGATTGTTTGCGCCTCAACAGCAGCAGGCCCCGCTTTCGAAGGAGCCAATATCTCAATGGGAATGCGGGCCGTTACGGGAGCGATCGCGTCGTTGCAACTGGTTGAAGGGAAGATAGAAGCCAGTGTGATTGGAAATACAGCCCCAAAAGGAATCTGTGGAAGCGCGTTGATTGATGCAATTGCACTACTCCGGAAAATGGAACTGATCGGCATGTTTGGTGAAATCAATTCAGGAGAACCACAAATAACAATTGCAGGGAAAGTGATTTTAACCCAGCGTGACATCAACGAATTTCAGCTTGCAAAGGCTGCCATTGCTGCCGGACTAACGATTTTAGCAAGGACGCTTTCAATCGATCTTACTGATATTGAAGAAATATACATCGCCGGCGCATTTGGCAGTTATATCAACATTGAAAATGTGGTTGAAACCGGTATGATTGAACTCCCGGCGGATAAAATTCATAAGATGGGCAATACCGCGCTGATTGGTGCAAAAATATTCCTGTTTTCAGATATGGGAATTGTAAATAATATACTTGCAAAAACAAGGCACATCAGTCTTGAAGCCGATCCCGGTTTTCAGGATATTTACGTCGATAAATTGCTGTTCCCTTAATGGTTCATCAGCAAAATTTATCAATCCGTTTAAATGACAGATGATATGATTTCAATTCTAAAACCCCTCCGCAGCCGGCCACCACGGAAGGGCTTTTCTACCTATCAAGGTTTTGTTTTACTGCTTTGTGGAACATCGCTGATTACGACATCAAACCCCCATTCAGAAAGCTTTTTCTCCTGGCCCTTGTACAATCCCAACAAGATACTTCTTACACTTGAAATTGTGGAATAAACTGTACCCGTTGTCTTCGAATTCTGCGCGGGGTCAGTACCAAGATTCAATCCGGCCTGCTGATTCAAAAGTTCAGCCTGATCATGCAGCTTTTTCGCCTCAGCCCGCCTGGCTTTGGCATCATTCAGATTCTTCGCGAATGTTTCCATATCGAGTCCATTTAACGGACTTTTTTCTCCCAATTCGAAATGTTTTTTCAACACATTTTCACTTGTAGTAATAAGGTCCTCTGCCTTATGTACTGAAATATCAACTTTTACAGTTGTTTTCATATTATTAAATTTTTTAAATTTTAAATTTAGTTAAGTCTACTATACGTCAGACTATTGTGACGTGAAAATATATATTGCCGGAATTTTCAGAAAAGGAAAAGAGGCGTTCTGACATCCAAAAACTGAATATTGAGATTGTGGTGCAGAGCCTGGAGATAGAGCCGCAGCGCTTTGAAGTTGAGCCGCAGTGCCTGTATATAGAGCTGCAGCGCTTTGAAGTTGAGCCGCAGCGCCTGTAGATAGAGCTGCAGCACTTTGAAGTTGAGTCGCAGTGCCTGTATATAGAGCTGCAGCGCTTTGACATTGAGTCGCAGTGCCTGTATATAGAGCTGCAGCGCTTTGACATTGAGCCGCAGTGCTCGGAGATCGGGTTGCAGCGCTTTGACATTGAGCCGCAGCGCCCGGAGAAAGAGCTGCAGCAGCCAGAGATTGGGATGCAGCGCTTTTACCAGGAAAGGCAAAAATCGGAATATGAATTTCGATGTCGAATAGGTTTGTCTGTCAGGTAATGCAATCATGGTTTCTATTAGCGTATTAATTTATAATGGTTCTAAATCAATTCACCATAACATTTTAATAGGGTTATACGTTTTTAACCAATTTTGTTACCATAATTTCAAAATATATTTAAAATATTTTTGATTGATACATTACTGCCGGGTGAACCTTGGAACCTGAGATTTGGAATTTGAAATAAACTGATTAAAAATTTCGATTTCTACCTATTTTTTCATAGGTTTGTCACTCCGTTAAGGAACACGAAAACTTGCCTTGGGCAGAAAACACCTTAAATCAGAATAAAAAAAATGGAAGAGATTAACCGCAGATCGTTTGTAAAAAAGTCGGGAGCAGTTGCCGGAACAACACTGGCTGCATCAATGATTCCATGGACCGTTAGTTGTAACAGCCCTTCGGATAAAATCGGCGTGGCGCTGATTGGTTGCAGAAGCATGGGATTTACTGACTTGAAAGCTTTTTTAGCTGAAGAGAATGTTGATTGCATTGCGTTGTGTGATGTCGACAAGAAGATTCTCGAAGAAAAGGCAACCGAAGTTGAGAAATTGAAAGGCAAACGGCCCCAGGTTTTCGCTGATTTCCGTAAATTACTTGAATTAAAAGAGATAGATGTTGTTATTATAGGAACACCCGACCATTGGCACGCCTTAATGATGGTGATGGCGCTCGAAGCCGGGAAACATGTTTACGTCGAAAAACCGATGGGTCACAGCATCGAAGAGTGCCTGATGATGGTAAAAGCTGCCGCAAAGTATCCAAAGCAAATGGTACAGGTTGGAATGTGGCAGCGTAGTTCGAAACACTGGTTCGATGCATCGGAATATGTTCAGTCGGGAAAGCTTGGTGACATCAACCTGGTCAGGGCATGGATCTACAAAGGGATGGGCGAGCCTGTTCCGGCACAACCCGATGGTACAGCACCTGATTATGTCGATTACAACATGTGGCTGGGGCCTGCTCCCCAAAGACCATTCAATAAGAACCGTTTCCATTACGACTTCAGGTGGTTCTGGGATTATGCAGGTGGTGCAATGACCGACTGGGGTGTTCACTTACTCGACTTTGCCGTTTATGGAATGAATGCCGGTTATCCCGAATCGGTCTCTCCGGGAGGAGGAAATTTCATGAACAAAGGCGTGATCGAAACACCGGATATTCAGCAAGCTTTATATAACTATCCCACACATACAATGATCTGGGAATGTGGTTTAATTTCCCGTTTAGGGCCATACGGAATGCATCATGGCGTTTCCTTCACAGGGTCAAAAGGGACTTTGATTGTGTCAAGAAACGGCTGGATGGTAACATCAGAAGTAAGTAATAAGGATAGTAAAAAATTCATTGCAGATATTCCGTTGCAACCCGCTATTGGCGGATTAAAAGAACATGTGAAGAATTTCCTGAACGGAATCCGAAAAGGAGAAAAACTGAATGCGCCCGTTGAAGTGGGTGCAAAAACTGCGATTATCTCTGAAATGGGAAACATCGCGTACCGGGCAGGAAACCTGTTACATTGGGATGCCACCAATATGAAATTCACTGAAGAAGAAGCAAATAAATTTACAAAACTGACTTACCGCGAACCCTGGAAACTTCCGGTTTTCTGATAAAGTTATATTGAAATTAAAAGAAAACCATCTGATGTAAAAAATCAGATGGTTTTCTTTTTGACTCTATTTAGACCCTAAAAACTCCGTGAGGAGTTTAATTTTAATAACCCCCAGTGTAGCTTGCGGAACTGGGGGGTGAGAACAAAACAATTCCCCAACCCCGAAGTGGGTTGAACATTAATATAATATACTGTAATGGCAGAAGTTTCGCTATGCGGCGCATACAGCAATTTATTTCAATTTAGCTTTGCAGATGCGCCTTTTCTGTCGTTTTATCGCTTTCCCCGGGTTGCGTCGTTCCTCCTTACCCGGGGTTATTAATATATAACCCTTTCAAGGTTTTAGAATTGACTCTTCTCCCCTTCTCCTCTTCTCCCACTCGCCTTTTCTCGAACAAAGCCTCTTGAAGGGTTTGCAACCGCTTCAAGGGCTGGGTCTCTTCTTCTCCTCTTCTCTCTCTTAATTCTACCTGATCGAGAACGAATAGTTACCGGACTTCAGACTCAGTTGATTAAAACCTCCTTCAGCTCTGATGATCTTTACAGCTTTATTATCAGACAATGCCTTACCTCCTTCAAAAATCTTCTCCCCTTTTAAAGTCAGGTCAGCTGTACTGTTAGGAGGAATCGTAACCCGGTATTCGATTTTCTTGCCATTTCGTATCCATGACGAGACAATCGTTCCATAAGGTCCCTGGTGGCTTGCTTCGAAGCTGTTAAGCCCCTTCACAAAATCGGGTTTCAGGATCACATTTTTAAATCCAGGCTGCTTTTCGTCGGTATACATTCCTCCCAATGATTTATAAAACCATGCGCCAATTTCTCCAAACATGATATGATTCAAAGAGATGTCTGATTTGGAATCAATCGGCCAGTTCTCATACAAGGTGGTTGCCCCGTTTACGATCCACCATCCCCACGAGGGAAATGTTTTCTGCAAAGCCACTTCGTAAGCAAGATCTGCATAACCATTTGCACTCAATGCATTCAGAATCGTTTTTGTACCAAGCAAACCAACATCAATATGCTTTCCGTCAGCAATTACACGGTTAGCAAGGTTTTCTGCCACTTTGCTTCGTAACTCCTCTGGTACAATTCCCCAATGCAGCGGTGCGCTTAATTCTGTCTGAAAGCCACTTGCGTAAATGCCGGTCTCGCGGTTCAGGTATTTCGAGTTAATTGCATCTTTAATCTTTAATGACAGTGCATTGTACTTTTCAAAATCAGCTTTCTTACCCAACAGACTGGCTGTTTTGGCAAGGATAGAAGCGTCTGTATAATAGAAGAGCGACGAGGTCAACTCTTTTGATGCCTTTGATTTAACCGGAATCCAGTCCCCTAACCCCCAATCAGTTAATCCGGAAGGACTAATCTGGGTAATATGGTCGACATAACGTCTGATGTTGTCATAACAAACGCTGAGTACCTTTGTATCACCATAAAACAGGTAGATATTCCAGGGGATGATTGCAATTGTACTGGTCCAGTCGGGACCATTTGCCCAGGTGTATCCCCATCCGCTGGTCGGAATAATGGCGGGAAGAACACCGTTCGGTTGCTGCTCGTCGCGATGGTCAGCCATCCATTTTTCATAAACGGTGATACCATCGAAATTATAGAGACCTGTTTCAATTGCGGTATGCGCATCACCCGTCCAGCCGTTCTTTTCGCGCTGCGGACAATCGGTAGGATATCCAAATAAATTCGACAAATAGGAAGCATTGGTCGCTTTCCAAATCTTGTTTAGGATTGAATCGGAGGACTCAATATGACCGGCAACAGGTACATCGCTGTGCATAAAATAGCCGGTCAGACTTTCCAGCTTCAGTTCAACAGGTTGGTCGCTGGTTACCTCAACATACTGAAAACCCTTGTAATTAAATAAAGGCTTAAATATCTCCTCTCCTTCTCCCTTCAATGTATATATATCTGTTCCAAATGGATCAAGCTGATCGGTAGGACGGTAATGCGCATCAATATTCGACTGATCGACCATTCCGGTTGCAAGGAGCCGCTCTCCATGTTTTAAGCAGATTACTGTTCCGGCCTGACCCCTGACTTTTAGCTGACTGACACCTGCAATATTTCTTCCCAAATCAAAAATATAATGTGAATCGTTTATTTTGGTCATCTTCTTAGCAGGAATTACTTCCACATCCCTGATTGGCTGAAGTGTCTGGGCAACAATATTAGTGGATGGAGTGCCAACAGGAATTGAATTTTTCCATTTTGAATCGTCAAATCCGGGCGTATTCCAACCTGCTTGTGCCAGCCGGCCATCAACATGTTCTCCCGTATAAATGCTGTTGAAAACGATAGGGCTCAAAGCCGTTTTCCAATCGGTACCAGAAGTGATGGTCTCCTGCGAACCGTCGGAATAGGTGATCCTGATGTCCATACAAAAACTGGGACGTGCCCGCCATGGAGCTTCGTCAAAATACCAGACAGCCGTTGACTGGTGATTGTACCAACCGTTTCCGAGCAAAACGCCGACCACATTTTTTCCCTCTTTCAGCAATTTGGTAATATCATGGGTGAGGTAAAGGGTTCGGCGATCAAAACGAGTATACATTGGATCAAGCCGTTGATTTCCAACTTTCTCACCATTCACATACAATTCAAACAACCCGGCAACGGCAATATATGCCCTGGCTGAAATCACCTTCTTACCGGCAATAAACTCGTCACGAAAATAAGGTGCCGGCTTTAACCTGATGTCACGGGTATCGGTGATCCAGGTTCCCTTCCAGTTATCCATCTTCATCATTCCCGTTTCGAAACTTGCCGGAGCAGAAACTGTTGATGAATTTCCTCCTGTATCATAAATCCTGACACTCCAAAAGTAGCGGGTGAAAGGGTCCAGCTGCGGACCATTGTACTCTGTAAGCATTGAAGCAGAGGTGACTTTTCCGGTTGTCCATTTATCGCCAACTCCGGATGCAACTTTCGATGAATCGGTCCCCACAATTAGTTCATAGGCACTTTGGGCGGCCTCTTGCCTGTTGTCAATCATCCTCCATGTCAAACGGGGGTTTGGCGAATCAATCCCGATCGGATTCAACAGGTATTCGCATTGTAAGGTGCCGGTTTCGGAACCCGCCAATGCTATTTTTTGAGATGAAAGAATGACTGCCAACAAAAAAACAAAGTATATTGTAGTTCTCATAAATTAATAATAATTAGTATGGTTTTCTAACACCAATAATACCGATTTTAAACTAACAATCGGCAAAATGGATTTAAAAAATGGTCATAAAGAACTGAAAGAAGATTTTATCTGAATCAGAAGAGATGACTAACCTATTTTTGACATTTTCCAATGTAATCTTAACCAGGCGTCACAAAACACATTATATTTGCTCAGTAACTCTAAATGAAAACAGCAGATGGAATTTCAGTTCATGCAGGTTGATATCCCTGAAGAAAAATCCTTTTCGGTTCTTGTGCAACAATATGACACCTCTTCTGTCATTCATATGCATAAAAACTATGAGCTGAATTTTGTAACCTCTGGCAGTGGTAAAAGAATAGTCGGGAATCATATATCGTCGTTTGAGAGCAATGACCTGATCTTGATTGGCCCCAACTTGCTCCACCACCGCGAATTCTCGGAAACAGAAAAAAACATTCCTCCGGAATGCTTAATACTCTATATCTCTGAATCACTCATTAACCGCGATTTAGTTCAAATAAAGGAACTTGAAGCAATCCATGATCTTTTTAAGCGGGCAATAAACGGTGTAGCCTTTAAAGGTGACAGCGTCAAGCTAATAAAACAGCAAATACTTCAATTAGCTGAATTGCAAGGCAGTGATGGCTTTATTGCTCTCCTGAAATTGCTGAAAAGTTTAACTGAAATAGAAGAGCAGGAAATACTCTCACTCACGCCCGAGTTCACGGTAAGCCAGTATAAAGACCTTGATCAAATTAAAATAGTTTACAATTACGTCCTGCTCAATATACAGGATACCATCACACTTGACGCGGTTTCCGGGTTGCTGAATATGGCTCCCGGATCGTTTTGCCGTTTTTTCAAGAAAAGAACCGGAAAATCGTTTTTGCAATACGTGAAAGATATCCGCATAAGTATCGCATCCAAAATGTTATCCAATACAGAAAAACCCATTGCGCAAATCTGTTTCGAAAGCGGTTATAACAACCTCGCAAACTTCAACTTCTATTTCAGAAGTATCATGAAAATGACCCCCTCAGAATACCGCAGAAACTTCAGGTAAAAAATATTTGTAACAAACTGTTAATATTTCATAAAACAATATTGCACTTTATAAAATATTTAAATATCTTTACGCACGTTTTCAAGATCATTAACTAAGTTGTCTTTTTATTTAAAGATGAAATTTATGAATCAGCCTCCTAAACAAGCAACCAGGAACATTTCTACTTCTGAACTGAATAAAATCAGGCAGAAGAAAAAGATATTAAGCTCACTGCATACGAATGGAAATACCTCAGCCACTGAACTTGCCAAATTGCTTAAGATAAGTTTGCCAACCTGCATTGTTTTGCTAAACGACCTGATTGCTTCAGGTTATTTGAAGAATATCGGAGTTGGCGAATCAAGCGGAGGAAGAAAACCTTCCCTTTATGGCTTGTCGGAAGATGTTCTATATGTAATTGCCTGCGATTTTGCTCGCTACTCTGCAAATATGGCCATCTTCGACTGCTACAATAAGTTTGTTACGCCGGTTGTTCAAATCGACACGCATATCGACGATCCACATTTGGTCGATAAACTGTACGAGGCAGCAAAGAAACTCATGGCCGATCATGGTATTTCAGAAGAAAAAGTCTTTGGGTTGGGAGTCGATATGCCAGGGTTGATCAATTCAAAATCGGGTATCAATTATACAATTAAAGATAAAAAGCATCAGAACATCGGTCGGGAATTAAAGCAGAAATTCAATAAACCGGTTTACATCGATAACGATGCCAGGATGCATGCCTATGGCGAATTTCAATTTGGTGCAGCTAAAAATTACAAAGACGCCATCATCATTCACTGGAGCTGGGGTCTTGGTCTTGGAATATTTGTGAACGGACAACTTTACAGCGGGAAGAATGGCTTTGCCGGCGAATTTTCGCATATCCCAATGGTTGAAAACGGCGAATTGTGCATTTGCGGAAAACGCGGATGTCTCGAAACGATTGCTTCCTCAAATACAATTATGAAACGGGTAGCACAAGGATTCGAAGATAAGGAAGTTTCCGCGCTCATCAATCAGTTTGCAGCACATCCCGAAAAAGTGACTCCCGAGGATGTAATTCTTTCGGCTCGGATGGGCGATGAATTTTGTATTGCGATTCTGAACGAAATCGGTAAATCGATGGGTAAAGGTCTTTCGTACATTATTCAGTTGCTAAATCCCGAAGTGATCGTATTAAGCGGACCACTTTCGAAAGCCAAACAATACGTATTATCTCCAATTCAGCAATCCTTAAACCGTCTTTGTCTGGAGAAGATTTCAGAAAGTACACCGATACTTATTTCTGATATGGGTGATCAGTCGGCGCTGCTGGGAACTTCGGAGATGATCTTCCAGAAGGTCTTCACTGAAATGAATATAGCAGAACAAATTATGCAGGAAAGTGAAGCCTGAAATTTGAATAACAATCTATTTAATAACATCAAAATAACACCTTAATATTTCGACTATCTTCCTTATATCCAAAGCAGATGAACAACCTTAGTATCCCACGTTTTGCAGCAAAATTGTGGGTTCCCTTCGTAAAAAACCGCAGTTACGAAGTAGAATATTAACATTCTGTGGTATAAATTATCAATTTAAAATTTCAAGTTTATTTAAAATTAGAGACTTATGCGAAAGATTTTACTTTTGGCGGCCATGTACATTTCACTGATAGGAAGTGTAATGGCCCAGCAAACGGTTTCGGGAACCGTAGCCTCCGAAACAGACGGACTTGGTATACCAGGGACCACTATTTTGGAAAAAGGGACGACTCATGGCGTTCTTAGCGATATTGATGGAAAATATTCCATCAAGTTGACTTCCGAAAAAGCAACGCTCGTTTTTTCATTTATCGGTATGAAAACCGTTGAAGAAGTTGTAAACAACCGTCCGATTATAAATGTAAAAATGGCTTCTCAGGATATTGGTATAGAAGAAGTTGTTGTTACAGCTTTAGGAATCAAGCGCGAAACCAAAAAACTTGGTTACGGAGTAACTGAAGTTAAAGGGGCCGAACTGGCAATGGCAAATACAACCAACCCCGTTCAGGCATTACAAGGAAAATCATCGGGATTGAGCATTGGGTCTTCTGATGGTGGTTTGTTTGGGAACTCGAAGATCCAGATCCGCGGTATTTCCGTTTTGAATTCAAATAGTAACCAACCTATTTTTGTGGTTGACGGAGTTATTATTGAAAACGGGATTTCGAATGAAAGTGCCGACTGGGCCGGGAATGCAAATGACTTTGGGAATCAGCTCAAAAACTTAAACCCTGATGAATTTGAATCAATTTCTGTCCTAAAAGGAGCAGCATCTACAGCTCTTTATGGTTCACGTGGTATGAACGGTGCCATCGTGATTAAAACCAAAGATGGCGTTGGATCAAAAGGAATTGGTGTAACTGTTAACCAGAGCGTTGGTATCGACTATGTTTATGCACAACCCGATATCCAATACGAATACGGAACAGGTGCACTCGCCGGCTATGTTGATTTTGGTGAACAAGATGCAAACGGCAGGTATTACCAGTTTGCCCCAATGACTCAATATTACAAAAATGACAAAGGGATGATGACCAAAATCGGTCACCCATGGCAAGGTACTGCTTACGGACCAAAATTTGATGGAAGAGAAATAGAAGATTTCGACGGAACTACCTCAAAATATCTTCCTTCAAAGAACAACATGAAAGATGCTTATAAAACCGGTTTCAATACAAACACATCGGTAGCATTAAGCGGTGGAAATGAAAAAGGAACATTTTATCTTTCTGATTCATACAACATGCGTAAAGGAACTTCTCCATCCAACGAATTCAACAGAAATTCGCTTTTATTCTCAGCTTCGTACAAACTGGCCAGCTGGTTAAAAGCTGAAGCGTCAATTTCACATACCCTATCAAATCCTAAAAATCCGGGTAACGACCTTTCTGCATCATTCCTTGACGGTAACCTTGAAAACTGGTACGACACAAAAAAATGGAACAAACGCGAAATTTATCAGGCCTCTCACGGTGGTGTTCCATCATCTGCCTATGGTGATAAATATGCCAATGTGCCGAATAACGGCCTTTGGTTCAACTACAATTTAAATTCAAATACAAGGGAAGAGCAGGTTGTGCGTCCAATCATTCGTTTAACCGCGAATCTGGCCAAATGGATCTCAGTAACAGCTGAAGGTAATATGAACTATTATACTATTTCGTCAGAGCAGAAAGATCTGGGTACGGGCTATGCCAACGAAGGTGGTTATTATTCATTGGGAAACAGTACTGACAGAAGCCGTACAGCAAAAATTACAGCAAATCTGAATAAAGACTGGGGTGATTTTACATCAAGCCTGATCGTTGGAGGTGAACTTTGGGATCAAAGAAAAGAAGCTACCTATGTGGCAACGGACGGAGGCTTAATTGTACCCGGACGATTCTTTCTTGGAAACTCTAAAAAAACATTAGTATCATCAGGTAGTATTAGTAATACCAAGCAAATTAATTCGGTCTATGCCTTGTTAAATTTAGGCTGGAAAAATCAATTGTTTGTTGACGTTACCGGTCGTAACGACTGGTCATCAGCACTGGTTTATACCAATGGAACAGGAAATTATTCCTATTTCTACCCTTCGGTAAGTACTTCGTGGATTGCAAACGAAACATTCAAATTACCTGCATGGGTCACTTTGGCAAAAACCCGTTTATCATGGGCACAGGTTGGCAACGACACAAGTCCTTATGCTATTAATAACGGCTATGGAATCGGCAATTATGAAATGGCAGGCGGAGCCTTTGTTTATACCAATTCGAAATCGACAACTTTGGTTGACCCAAGTATTAAACCTGAAAGGAAGAACTCTTTTGAAGCTGGTCTTGATCTGAGATTTATCAATAACCGGATCGGAATTGATCTTTCAATTTATGACGAAACGATTAATAATCAAATCGGATCAATTCCTATTCCTGGCGAATCGGGATATAACTCAATGATGTCTAATATCGGATCGCTAAAAAATCGTGGTCTGGAACTTTCATTAAGAGTCGAGCCTGTAAGAACCAAAAATTTTAAATGGGAGTCAACTTTTAACTACTGGAATAACAAAACCACAATTTCGAATCTTCGCAAAGAAGTGGGTGAATATAAAACTCTTGGAGGTGATATCGCTTATGGTAACTTCCGTGTTGGTTCTGTGGCTTTTGAAGGCGGCGAATATGGTGTGCTGATGTCGGATACAAAACCATTGGAGTGGAACAATACGGCTAACGCAAACGATCCGCTCAATGGCAAGAAGATTCTGACCTGGAATGATACACGTCGCGGAGCTTATTACACCAGAAGTAATAAAGCGGAGATAGTTGGTAAAATTCAACCAGACTTTGAAGGGTCGTGGAATAATGCTCTATCTTTCAAAAACATCACTTTCTCATTCTTGCTTGATGCGCGTTTCGGTGGCAACATTGCATCGTACTCGAATAAATACGGTACATCATACGGTTACCTTGAAACTTCATTGGCGAACAGAGATGCTGAATACGGTGGTCAATCATGGACTACAGGATATGCTGATTCAAAAGGACAAACATTCGTCGATGGGGTGATTCCAGACGGAGTTTTTAAGGTTGGTCAGAAAGTAACCACTCCAAATGGCGCTTCTCAGGATGTTGGTGGTTTAACTTATAAGGAAGCGATGGATAAAGGTTATGTTGAGCCTACCCATGCCAGTTATTTTACATACAGGAATAACGCATGGAGTACCGGTGTAATCAATGAGGACTGGTTCAGCAAAGTGAGTTATATCGCTGTACGTAATGTATCATTAGGTTACAATCTTCCTGTGACACTGGCCAGGAAAATCAAGGCAACGTCGCTGGCAGTTTCATTAAATGCCCGTAACCTTGGTTACCTGTACAACTCGCTTCCAAATCACCTGAATCCTGAAAGTTTCAGGGGAACATCAAGTACTGAATCATTCCGCGAACGATCTTTCAGTCCGTATACTGCATCATATACCAT
>JAAFHB010000110.1 GCA_010906965.1 Mariniphaga sp.
TGTGCTAATAAACGAGTTTTTATCCTCGTTTCGTTATGACTAAGTGGTATACTTTTCGACTGAAAAGTGGAGTACTTCCTGAGTGATATAAACAGAAAGAAGGATGGTTGTCAAACAGATTATAGCAAGCAATGCAGACCTGTCAACCGATTACCAAAATAATACGTTAACAATTACACTTCACTCACTATCAGCCCAAAGATTTGACAACGCAGCTTTTGAATTAACCAAAATACTCAACGAAAGCAAGACACAATTCCCAGGCACAAATCTGAAAATGATTTTTAAAATATCCGCGTTCTCAAACTGCGCGAGGTAAGGAGTCCTGAAACTAAACAAAAGTGAAGTTGAAGAGCTTAACAAAGTAATCAATAAAGGAAGCCATACTTCACAAGCCTTTCGAGCAGCATACATTTTGTTGAATTGTGACAAAGGTGATTTTTCTGAGGATGTAGAGATAAAGAATACAGAAATCTGTAAGATTTTAAAGATTGTCGACAGAACAATAGATCGGATAAAAAAAAGTTCATTGAAGAAGGATTTGAAAGCGTTTTGGAGCGGCTACCAATAGCACAAAATTACATTAAAAAGGTCGATGGAGATCTTGTAGCAAAATTAGAGACACTTTGTTGTAGTGAGCCACCTACAGGCTTTTCTAGGTGGTCGCTAAGAATGTTGGCTGATAAAATGGCCGGATTGAATTATGTTGACTATATCTCGCATGTGACAGTAGGCGAGATGCTAAAAAAAACGAACTTAAGCACTGGAAAGTAAAAGGTTGGGTTATTCCACCGGGACAAAGCAGTGAATTTGTAGCCAATATGGAACATGTTTTGGATATATACAAGTTACCGTATGATGAAGATTATCCGGTTGTATGCATGGATGAATCCCCCAAACAGTTGATTGAAGAGGTTGCATCTACACCAATGAAGAAAGGTCAGGAAGCCCGATTGGATTATGAGTATATCAGACCGGAATGGTTAATGTATTCATTGCTAATGAACCTTTAAAAGGAAAGAGACTTGTTGAAATTACTGGATTTAAAACAAAAAAAGACTGGGCCAGATTTGTTAAACGAATAGCAGACGAAATGTACCCACTGGCAAAAAAATAAAGTTTGTTATGGATAATTACACAACGCATGATGCGTCGGCTCTCTATGAAACATTTGTGCCTTAAGAAGCTAAACGGCTTAGAGATATATTTGAGTTCGTTTTTACACCCAAACATGGGAGTTGGTTAAGTATGGCAGAAATCGAATTGCATGTACTTGGTGGACAATGCTTAAATCGTCATATTGCTACAATGAAAGAAATAAAAATAGAGGTAGAAGCATGGCAAATTCAAAGGAATAATAAAAATGCAAAAATTAATTGGCAGTTTACAAATGACCAAGCACGGATCAAACTTAAAAGACTATATCCGTCAATTTCAAATTAACACGACCTTTGGTGATTTTTGCTATTAATATCCCGGTCAACATCCTCATATCCATTTTGGTTTTGTGAAAATTTTTTGTGTTTCTTCGAACTAAAATAGCCCAGGCGATAGCAGACACTAAGGCAAGTATTTAACCAACTCATTTCGATTCCAATAGAAGGGGAAATGTTCCTCACGGCAAACAAGCCGATAGCGGGATTTACATCACGGTACCAGAAACTATTTCGCATATAAGTTGCATCTGGTTTCTGAATGAAAGAAGTCCCATATATGGATGCACCCGTCGATAAGCCAATTTCCCAAGGAGTAATGATTGGCACTGCTCCATTAACAGGTGTTTTTGCTGAAACAATATGGAAGAATAGAAAGACAAGGATTTGAGTAAGATAAAAGATGATTTTCATAATAGTTACAATTCTGGTAAGTAGATATTTACTATTGTATTAACATAGCAAATAGTTTGGTATTCAATCAAAATTTAAATTTGGTCTTCATAAATCTATTTTGATTTATGTGACTAGCTATTAAGGAATCAAATCACTTATATTTCAAATCATCACTTATTTTTGATTGTTTCGTTCCAACTCACGCAAAGTATCCATCTTTTTCTTTTGCAGGAAGCTGTTGATATCACCCAGGTGCTCTTTTACCTGCTTGTTGCCGAATTCGAAAACTTTGGTAACCAATCCCGAAAGGAAATCGCGGTCGTGTGAAACAAGGATTAAAGTTCCGTCGAAATCGAGCAATGCGCTTTTCAGGATATCTTTGGTTTTCATATCCAAGTGGTTTGTAGGCTCATCGAGGATCAGCAGGTTGACCGGCTCTAGGAGCAGTTTGATCATCGCAAGCCTTGTCCGCTCACCACCTGAAAGCACTTTCACTTTCTTTGTCAGGTTATCGCCCCCAAACATAAACGCACCCAGGATATCCCTGATCTTGGTCCGGATATCGCCTTTGGCTACGTCGTCGATAGTTTGGAATACAGTTACTTCCTCGTCAAGTAAGGATGCCTGGTTTTGGGCAAAATAGCCAATCATTGTATTATGGCCCAGTGTAAGCTTTCCTTCATATTCGATCTCGCCCATCAATCCTTTTACGAGAGTGGACTTTCCTTCACCGTTTTTCCCGACGAAGGCAACCCTTTCACCGCGTTGAATGGTGAGCGATGCATTCTTAAAAACAAGGTGATCATCATAGCTTTTGGTCATATCCTCAAGCACCACGGGATAATTTCCCGATCGGGGAGAAGGGGGGAATTTGAGCCGCAATGCGGAGTTATCCTCTTCGTCAATCTCAACCAGCGTCAACTTCTCCAGCATCTTAACGCGCGACTGCACCTGGTTTGTTTTGGAATAGGTTCCCTTGAAACGGTCGATAAAATCCTGGTTGTCGGCGATCATCCGGCGCTGCTCCTCAAACTGTTTCATCTGTTGCTCACGACGTTCGAGCCGCAATGTGAGGTATTGCGAATAATTAACCTTGTAATCGTAGATGCGTCCCATAGTCACTTCAATGGTACGTGTGGTGATGTTATCGACAAATGCTCTGTCATGCGAAATGATGATGACCGCTTTGGCACTGTTGATCAGAAACTCTTCGAGCCATTGTATCGACTCAATATCCATATGGTTGGTGGGCTCATCGAGCAGGATCAGATCGGGTTTCTGAAGTAGTATTTTGGCAAGCTCAATCCGCATGCGCCATCCGCCGCTGAATTCATTCGTGGGACGTGTGAAATCTTCGCGTTTGAAACCTAGTCCGATCAGAATCTTCTCAACTTCTGCATCGTAATTGATCTCTTCGACGGAATAAAACTTCTCACTTAATGCCGAAACCTGCTCAATCAGGGCATAATAACTATCAGACTCATAGTCGGTACGCGTTGACATTTCGAGGTTTAGTGCCTCGATTTCGTGTTCCATTTCTTTGATTTTCGCAAAAGCCTGGGCGGCCTCTTCAAAAACAGTGCGGTTATCCTCCGTCATTAAGTGTTGAGGCAGATAAGCAATCACAGCGTCTTTCGGAGCCGATATCTTTCCGGACGATGTGTTCCGCTTTCCCGCGATAATTTTAAGTAAGGTCGATTTTCCTGCACCGTTTTTACCCATCAGCGCGATGCGGTCTTTGTCGTTAATTACGAACGAGATATCTTTAAAAAGAGTGGTTCCGCCAAACTCTACGGTAAGTCCGTCAACTGAGATCATAAACGATTTTTATTAAGCCGCAAATATAGTACAATACTGAAAGGTTAAAGACCAATGGAAAAAGGTTAAAGTTTTGTTAAAAGAGCCCACGATATTTATTACATTGTCAGCATTATAAATATCGAATCACCTTTATTTTTAAATCTTTAATATGAATCGGTTAACTGTTAATTTTTCATTTCGTTTCGTAATTTCTTCAATTTTATTGGTTGGATTTCTGACTTCGTGCAACGTCAGCCGGAAATATACCGCCGAGGCAACTAAAAACTGGGAAAAGGATATCGTCAAATTTGAGAAACAGGATAAAAGTGAAAAGGATCCCGACAATGCAATCTTTTTTACCGGGAGTTCGAGTATAAGGTTGTGGTCGACACTTAAAGAGGATGTTGCACCCTATCCGGTGATTCAGCGCGGATTCGGCGGTTCGAAATTTTCTGATCTTGCTGTTTATGCCAAACGAATCGTTTACCCGCATCAATTCAGGGCGCTTGTGATTTTCGAGGCCAATGATATTACGGGAAGTAAAACGGACAAATCGCCCGAAGTGGTTGTTAAACTGTTCCGTAACGTCGTAAAGACAGTACGGAAAAAATATGCCGATCATCCAATTTTAGTTTTCGAAATTACACCCACCAAAAGCAGGTGGGCTGTTTGGCCAACTGTAAAGAAGACGAATCAACTGCTGAAGGAGACTTGTAGCAAACTGCACAATACCTATTTTATTGAAACAGCTGCGGCCTATCTGAATAAAGAAGGTGAACCCCGGACCGAGCTTTTTATCAAGGATATGCTGCACCAGAATCACAACGGATATATCATTTGGGGTGATCTTGTTAAGAAGAAATTGGATGAAGTGTTGACACGACAATCTGAATAATAGTCATTTTACAGTTTTCAATTTAGCGTCAGTTTGATCTGCAGGCAGCCAGTTGCCAATTGTTAACCGCAAATTATTTGCCCCAATTTCATTCTCAAAACCGAAAAATCAAACCGGAAAGGCTACATTTGCATAGGAATAATAAATTTAATAACTAAAATATTTTTTGATGAATACCTGGTTCGAATGCACTGCAAAATACATCAAGATGGACGAAAATGGTCACGAAAAAAAGGCCAGCGAAACCTACATGCTTGATGCCATCTCGTTTACCGAAGCTGAAAGTCGGATTTATAAAGAACTTCAGACAATGGTAAGTGGAGAGTTTATGGTTAGCAAAATTTCAAAGACGCGCATTTCTGAAATTATTCCTTCGGATACTGGTGATCGTTGGTACAAGGCGAAAGTTGCTTTTATAACTATCGATGAAGAAAGTGGCAAGGAAAAAAGAACTTCGCAGTTGGTTTTGGTTTTTTCGGATAACGTTAAAGATGCTTACGATCAGATTATTGAAGCGATGCAAGGGATGATGGCAGATTTTGAGATCAGTGGAATCAATGAAAGCACTATTCTTGATGTTTTTCCTTACTCGGCAGCTGAGAAAACCGATTTACCTCCACATTTGAAACCGATCGAATCTTTTTTGGCATCGCCTGAACTTCAGGATAAGGCTGATTTTGCTGTGAATGTTGATGAAGAAGATTTGAACGATGATCTTGATCCGATTGAGGAAGATTAATTTCATTTTACAGGGCGTATTCCGTTCTTTGTTATGGCGTCTTTGATTGTGATCTCCTGCATGGTCTGGTGTGAGCTGCAAATGTAAAGTGTGAATTTTAAATGAACAATATTGGGCAGACATATGTTATTTGTATGTTTTATTTTTTAAAATTCTAAAAATAATTTTATGAGCACATTGGTTGGAAAAAAAGCACCGGCATTTAAAGCAAATGCGGTTATAAACGGAAAAGAAATTGTTGAGAATTTCTCACTTGAACAGTTCATTGGCGAGAAATATGTTGTATTTTTCTTTTATCCGCTTGATTTTACATTTGTTTGTCCTACTGAACTGCTGGCTTTTCAGGAAAAACTGGCAGATTTCACAAAACGCGATACAGCAGTAGTTGGTTGTTCTGTCGACTCTGAGTTCTCTCATTGGGCATGGTTGAATACCGAAAAGAATCATGGTGGAATAAAGAGTGTCACCTATCCAATTGTTGCGGATCTTTCCAAAACCATCGCGGAGAATTATGGAGTTCTTGCTGGTGAATATGATATTGACGAAGATGGCAAATCTATTTTCGTAGGTGCACCAGTCGCTTATCGTGGTTTATTCCTGATCGATAAAAAGGGTGTTGTTCGTCATCAACTTGTTAATGATTTGCCGCTAGGCCGTAATGTTGATGAAGCCTTACGCATGGTTGATGCACTGAGCCATTTTGAAGAGTATGGCGAAGTTTGTCCAGCCAACTGGTCTGAAGGAAAAGATGCTATGAAAGCTTCGTCCGACGGTGTTGCAGATTATCTTTCGAAACACTAAAACCTGAACATATCAGGTAATCACTTTAAAAACTCATTAAATACTCAAAGAAAATGAAAATCAACCGCTACGAAGACATTTCACAGATTGATCGTGAAGCAAAACGCGATTTTATTGATCGTCATTCTGCATTTATTCATGCAGACGATCAAGCTCCAAAGGGTGAAAAATTTAAAGTCAATATTAAGATTGGCGATGAGTATAAACATCCTGATGATTTCGATCATTACATCAGCTCTGTTAAATTATGGGATAGTGAGCGAATGCTTGCTGAAGCAACATTTATCGCTGGTGCCCAAGGTGGTACACCCAGTCAGGTTGAGGTTGATTTTTATATTGTTCCCACTAAGACAATGAAACTTACTGCTCTTGCCTATTGTACCAAACACGGTCTTTGGCAAAGTGACGAGAAAATTGTTGAGGTCATAGGTTAACGTATTGAGTCGATCTAATAGGAAAACTGCTGTTTTGGTCAATTTTTCGAATATATTGGTCGTAAAGCATGGTTCATTTAGCAACGTTTGCTATTATTTGTACAAGGTGTAAAAAGTTTAACGTTAATTAACGCAGTTTTAATTGCATTGGAGGTTTTTGTGATGTATATTTGTGCTGTTGCTTAAGAGCAGGTTTTTTCATAGGATTTAGGTTAGTTAGGTTAGGTTAGAAGAGGGCATCACTCGATGCCCTCTTTTTACATTTAAAAAATAATTTTATATGTGACTGAAATATAGCCAATTAGTTTATTTTTGTTGCTTTCGTCATTCTTCTTTTACTCAAACAAACCTTCTTCTCTTACGATCATTACGATGGCCGAATGGGAAAGAATAATGAATTTTTCTCCTTTAATCTTACTTTCTTTGTCAAATAATCTAACAGCATGGAATCAATCAGAGAAATTTATAAAATTGGGTATGGCCCCTCATCGAGTCATACAATGGGACCTAAGAAAGCTGCGGAATTATTTTTAAAGAAAAATCCCGATGCAGGTTCTTTTCGAGTTACCCTATTCGGCAGCCTTGCAGCAACAGGAAAAGGACATCTTACAGATTTGGCAATTGCAAATACCTTCACGCCAATTCCGGTTGAGTTTATTTGGAATCCAACTGTTTTTTTACCCTTTCACCCCAATGCACTCACTTTTGAATCAATTGGAATAGATGCCTCCGTTAAAGATATTTGGACCGCTTATTCTGTAGGAGGTGGAACCATAGTAGATGATCATCATATTGCGGAGACTAAACTGATTTATCCGGATACAGGAATGGATAATATTCTGAAATGGTGTTATCAAAGCGGAAAAAGTATTTGGGAATACGCCGTGGAATATGAATCATCTGATTTATTGGATTATTTGAATGAGGTTTGGAAAGTGATGCAAGACGCAATTTTGAGAGGCCTTGATACCGAGGGTCCATTGCCCGGCGAACTCCATTATCCTCGCAAAGCTTCTGCTTACTATGTTAAAGCAAGAAACTTCAAATCCTCCATGAAAAAAAGAGGAATGGTTTATGCCTATGCGCTTGCTGTTTCGGAGGAGAATGCTTCCGGAGGATTAATTGTTACGGCACCTACCTGTGGAGCATGTGGCATCATGCCATCAGTACTGTATTATATGAAGAAGTTTCAGAAAATTTCTGATAAAAAAATTTTGAAAGCACTTGCAACGGCTGGTATTATTGGAAATGTTGTGAAACAGAATGCTTCAATTTCCGGAGCAGATGTTGGTTGTCAGGGTGAAGTTGGAACGGCTTGCGCAATGGCTTCTGCTGCAGCTACTCAATTAAGTGGTGGAAGTATCTTCCAGGTAGAATATGCTGCAGAAATGGGTCTTGAGCATCATCTGGGACTTACATGCGATCCGGTAGCGGGGTTAGTTCAGGTTCCGTGTATTGAGCGAAATGCATTTGCAGCTGCACGGGCATTAAATCATACAAACTACGCCATGCTTTCTGATGGACGTCATCTTATAAGCTTCGATAAAGTAGTTCAGACGATGGCTCAAACCGGCCACGATCTCCCGAATCTCTACAAAGAAACTTCAAAAGGAGGATTGGCGCACTTCCATGGATTGAAAAAAAGCAAACATTAAAAAGGCCGGAAAAAGTCTAAAACATGTTTTATAACATGTTTCTTTGGAATTCTGCTATCTTTGCAGTCCCAATTGAAACAGGTGTTTTTTATGGCTTACGTTAACAATACGATGATTATCAGGCGAGATCTCCTCGCGAAAATTGCAGGATTATTAAAAACCGGTGAATTAGTTGATAAGATAGACCAAATTCCGCTTGAAATATCCCCGCGCAGACGAAAATCTCAGTTAAGATGTTGTATTTACAAAGAGCGAGCCGTTACAAAATATAAATTGATGCCGATATTGGGCCTTTTAACGGAAGAAGAGACCAACGAACTAACCCCTCTTTCGGAATATGCTAAAATGGCTTTAGATCGTGAAAATCCAAGATCAGAGATTCTTACAGTTGTTGATGAAGCCTGCACTGCCTGCGTCGATACAAGCTATATTGTCACAAATCTATGTCGCGGTTGTGTAGCAAGTCCCTGTCAGATGAATTGTCCGCGAAACGCCATCTCGTTTGGAAACAATGGTCAGGCGAATATTGATTCTGAAAAATGTGTGAACTGCGGGATATGTAAAGATGTTTGTCCGTATCATTCAATAGTATATGTTCCGGTACCCTGCGAGGAAGCTTGTCCCGTTGGAGCAATTCATAAAGATGAACATGGTGTTGAACACATTGATGATTCGAAATGTATCTATTGTGGAAAATGTGTAAATGCCTGTCCTTTTGGTTCAATTTTCGAAGTTTCGCATATTATCGATATTTTTAAAGCAATTTCTTCCGGAGAGCAGGTTATTGCACTTCCGGCACCTTCAATTATGGGGCAATTCAACTGCGAAACCTCAAAGCTGGTATCTGCATTGAAAATACTTGGTTTTCATGATGTTGTTGAAGTTGCTCTTGGGGCGATGGAAACTACTATAAATGAAGCAGCAGAACTTAAGGAGCGACTTGAATCGGGACAACTGTTCATGACAACTTCTTGCTGTTCGGCTTATGTGCAAGCTGTTGATAAACATTTGAATCAACTCCGACCATTCGTTTCGCACACACACTCACCAATGTATTATGCTGCAAAGATTGCACGCTTGAGATATCCCGAAGCTAAAATTGTTTTTATCGGTCCATGTATTGCCAAACGTAAAGAGGCGATTGATGATCGGAATGTAGATTTTGTAATGACATTTGAAGAGCTTGGAGCTTTTTTTAAGGGCTTTGATGTCGTCGTTGATGAATGTGAAAATTCTTTATTGGATTCCATCACAAAAGAGAGCCGGGCATTTGGAAGAGCAGGAGGAGTTATTGCGGCAGTGCAAGCCGAAGGATTAAAGGTTGATATTAAGGCCATTCAGATAGAAGGCTTGAATAAAAAATCAATGAGCTTGTTAAAAGCTTTTTGTAAAGGAAAAGGAACCGGGAATTTTGTCGAAGTAATGGCTTGCGAAGGTGGTTGTATCGCGGGACCAAGTTCCTATGTCGATCCTACAAAAGGGAAAAGTTTATATAAAATCGCAATCGATGCGCTGTTGTAGATTGATAATAATAGGCACTACGACGGATCGTGTGGACGAAATTTGCAAGCAGCTTTCAACTGGTTTATGAAATGGGCAGTTGGCGATTGGCAACTTTCAGCTGGTACGATCGCGCTAACTATTTGACCATAATCCCTCAATCTTTCTTCTTGCAGGCAATTATTATTTCAACTGAACCTCTACAAAAACCGGGAGGTGATCTGACGGATAATGATTGTCTTTCGAATCTGTTATAACAGTATACTTCTTAACGTCAACGAGTTTATTCACGAAGATATAATCAATTCTGTTTTCAAGTTTACTTGTGAAATCGAAATCGTTAAACGTTCCTATAGGACCTTGGGGTACGGTTTTGCTTATTTGTCGTGAGTCTTTCAATTTTTGACGGATCAATACCAACGGTTTTTCTTCCGGTTTCAGGTTGAAATCACCGGTAAGGATAATAGGATCCTTTCTTTCTGAAATTTCGTCAATTTTCTTCAAGATCAATAGCGCCGATTCTTTACGGGCTTTTACTCCTTTGTGATCGAAGTGTGTATTAAAGATATAGAATGTTTTTCTGCTCTCTTTTTCTTTCAATCTTGCCCAGGTACATATTCGATTCAAGGCAGCATCCCAACTTTTTGAAGGAATTTTAGGTGTCTCAGATAACCAAAATGTTCCATTTTCGATCAGTGCATAACGATTTGAATTATAGTATATCGCCGAAAATTCGCCATTGATGTTTCCATCGTCACGACCAACTCCGACATAATCGAAACCCGACATCCCATCTTTTAAGTCCATGATTTGATCATAGAGCGCTTCCTGAACGGAGAAGATATCCGCTTTGTGGAGCTTTAATAGATTCATAACCTCTGTGCGACGGTTTGGCCAGGCATTCTCTTTGTCAGATGGTGTGTTAAACCTTATATTGTAAGTGATGATATTCATAGGCTTTTGAGCAAAACCAGCAAGTATAAATGCTGAAAGCAGAATTATCGTCAGTATTGATTTTTTCATAATTTTAATTTTCCGAAAAGTACACATTTTACATCGCAGATTTACCGGGTCATTCGGAATAGTGCATAAAAAAGCCTGCTCCTTTTATCCGGAAGCAGGCTTTAAAATTTTAAAAGGTTGAATTATTTTATTAATTCAACGCTACGTTTCACGAAATTATTGAGCGCTTCGCCGCGTAACATATTGTTAGCCAATAGTGCCAGATCGACGAGTTGTTTTGCCATTTTATTCCCGGCACCAAATGCTTCAAGCTTTTTACGCTTGCTATCTTCGAGTTCCGATATCCTGGTTTCAGTCTCTTTTAAAAGATCTTTTTCTTCCTGAGGAATTTCTTCTTCCTTTTTTCCTGATTTGAGTTTTTGAAGTGCCTCTTTTTCAGATTTGTATTTCAAAATCTCAGTAACAGTTGGTGTCAATTCTGCTGCCAATGATTCCTGTTTCTCAGCAATAATCTTTTTCACAAGCGGATGAGAAATATTTACAACCAGGTTGTAACTATCGGGAAGATCTCCGTAGAAATTCATTCCGTTCTGCATCTTCGACATATCTTTCATGCGGCGCATAAACTCATTCTGAGTCACAAGCATAGGTGAGCCGTCCTCTCCCAGATCCTGAAAATCAACGATGAATTGTCCACGTTCTTTAGGTACAATTGCCTGAAATACGGGACTTAAATCGTTCTTTTCATCCAATGTTAACAGACTTTCCTTAATGTTTTCTTTTGAAATCAATTTATCAGCCACATCTGCATCTACGCGGATAAAGTGTTTGTCAGGGAATTTTTGTTCCAAATGGTTCAACAGTGGTGTTGCCAGAACATCGTTCATCAATAGCACATCATAACCTTTATCTTTTGCTGCCTCGATAAAGCTGAACTGCTCATCTTTGTTGGTCGCATAGAGGTAAACCAGTTTTTTGTCCTTGTCGGTCTGATTGGCGCTAATGATTTTCTCGTATTCTTCCCATGTAAATGACTTGCCATCTGTGTTTTGGAATACATAAAATTTCAATGCCTTTTCGTAGAATTTTTCATCGGTCAACATTCCGTATTCAATGAAGAGTTTCAGATCGTTCCATTTCTCTTCAAACTCGGTACGTTTTTCCTTGAAAATTTCGGATAACCGATCGGCGACCTTTTTCGTAATATGTCCGCTGATCTTCTTTACATTCGAATCGCTCTGAAGGTATGAACGTGAAACATTTAAAGGAATATCCGGAGAATCAATCACACCATGGAGAAGTGTAAGAAACTCGGGAACAATTCCTTCCACCGAATCAGTTACAAATACCTGATTGCAATAAAGCTGGATCTTATTTTTCTGAACTTCGAAGTTGTTTTTCAGTTTTGGAAAATACAGAATTCCAGTAAGGTTGAACGGATAATCGACATTCAAATGAATATGGAATAAAGGTTCGTCACCATAAGGATAGAGCTTGTGATAAAAATTGTTGTAATCTTCTTCTGTCAGATCAACAGGTTTCTTCGTCCATGTTGGGACAGTGTCGTTGATTTGGTTATCATCGGCCGTATCTTCGTATTTATCGTCTTTCCACTCTTTCTTCTTTCCGAAAACAACGGGAACAGGCAGGAATTTGCAATATTTATTCAATAGTTCAGTAACCCTGTTTTCTTCGAGGAATTCAACCGAGTCAGCATTGATGTGCATCACGATGTCTGTACCAACATTTTCTTTTTCACCTTCTTCAATTACATATTCAGGCGATCCGTCGCATATCCAACGCACCGGCTTTGCATCTTCCTGATAGGAACGAGAGATGATTTCAACTTCATCCGAAACCATAAATGAGGAATAGAACCCAAGTCCGAAATGTCCGATGATGGCGTTGGCATCGTCTTTGTATTTTTCAAGGAATTCATTTGCACCCGAGAAGGCAATCTGATTGATGAATTTTTCGATCTCTTCAGCGGTCATTCCAATCCCGTTGTCAGAAACAGTGATTGTTTTTGCTTCTTTGTTTACGCTGACTTTTACTTTTAAATCATCAACATTTCCCTTGTATTTACCTGCTGTTGCTACTGTTTTCAGCTTTTGAGTGGCATCAACAGCATTCGAAACAATCTCACGAAGGAAGATGTCGTGATCGGAATAGAGAAATTTTTTGATAATCGGAAAGAGGTTATCACTTGTAACGCCAATTTTACCTTTCATACCTATGTTTTATATTTAAGTTTTACAATGTTATTTCAATGATGAGTCAAAGCTTATGCCAGAAGTGGTTTACTGACTTAGTGGCAGAATTACAGCGGATTTTCTTCGATAAATAAGACAAAATTGCACGATGCGAAACGTGATTAAAAAGCAAATGCCTCAATATGTGAATATTGAGGCATTTGCACGGGAGGAGCGACTCGAACGCCCGACACCTGGTTTTGGAGACCAGTGCTCTACCAACTGAGCTACACCCGTAATTGCGGAGAGAGAGGAAAATGAACCTAAAGCTCCAATGACCTAAGTGTCATGTATTTATCAACTTTTCAAAAAGTATTGGGACGATTTAGTCCCAAAGAACTCCACTTCATTTGACGTAGTTGGCGTTAACCTAACTGCATCCATTTCGGGTTCAAATTTACGCTTTATTTTTATATAAACAAATTATCTGATAATTAATCTTTTATAATAGGTGCAAGGTGCAAGCTATCTATATATAGATGCTTGCACCTTGCACCAGATTATTTAGGATGAAAATCCACTCAAACCTTGACGAAATCCCCCAAAATATTATCAATGACTTTTTGCGAAATTCCCTCCTCTTTTGCAAATACGCCAAAATTTGCAACAGCATTTGCGACACAATCAATCAGTGCATTGTAATTTTGAATGTCATTGTTTTGCGCAACAGCCTCCAAATCATGTCGGGTAATATTTTCGTTTTTGCCATTAATTGTCAAAGAATGTTTATTCATATATGCCGGAGCATCCAAATCAACACTGTACGTTAAATCATAAGCAGGCGATAATCTCCATACTCCACCAGGTGTCATGCAAAACGAGAAGTTTTTGGAGTGGTCGTCTACATTTCGTGTCAGCACATTGAACACCATGCGTAAGAACTGTTGGCGCAAGTCTTCATAAGGCAGATTAAGCCTGCGAATAACGGCAAAAATATCCTCGTAACTATCGGCATCGGGCGACATTGCTGCCAGCGTTTGAGTATGTATGCGCTCGTTCCCTTTGCGGTCAAAACGCTGAGTCAAAAAATGAGTTACTCCACCATAATTTCGTAGCCCGGAGTGCATCATATTTATGCCAGCAGCCAATGCCATACGATAATAGACATATTCCAGTTTTGCAAATGGGTAGGCTGAATTATCGTCATATTTGAGAATGTAATGGTCAAAGCCTGTCGGCACAACTCCTTGTCCCGACTTAACTTCTCCTGTTTTCTGGTTGATGGCAACAATCGCTTTGGGACGCTTACCTCCGGGAGACGAACTAATCTTAATCAAATCTTGCCACAAGATTGAACTTTCAGCCGTCAATATAGTCGCTTCCCGCTCTGTAAGAACTTGTTTTGCAAATTCATAAAGTCCTTGCACATCAACATCAAAAGCAGCACTATCGCCCAATTCCCTTGCGGGCTCATATTCGAGTGCACCCATAGCACGGTGTCCGATAAATGAAAGGTGGTCAACTGGTGTGACTGTTTTCATAGATATATTATTATCTCGCAGCCATGCTTTGAAAAGCGAGTTACCCCACTTGTCGGGTAGAGAGTCAGCGATCATGGGCGGTAAGCCTTGAAATAGTTTATCTTTATCTCCCACCCAAGGCATTTGTTTTTGACTGCGTACAGAGTTGACAGACATTGTCAATGGAGCAATGTCAAGCCTTTTTGTTAAGAATGATGGCTCATATTCAAATACCGCCTCATCATCCTTTTTATTCCAGTAAAGATAACCAACAGTTTCGCCCCAAAGTTTTACTTGTACCACATTTGATTCCATAGCTACTGTTTCTTGCTTTGTTTCTTAAATAGTTCGCGAGGGCTTACGGGTAGTTCAGGTAGAAATTTTTCTACCTCATTGAGATTACCAATTGCCCGCAAAAGCTTGAGAAGCGATGCAAAAGTTATTCCTGTCGATGATCCATTCTCGAATGAGCTGATTGTAAAGACGCTTAGTCCTGTTTGCACGGCAACTTGTTTTTGAGTAAACCCCATTCGTTTGCGGTACTCACTATATCGTGTCCCCAATTGGCGAATGATTTCGCTATTCGATTGTTCGTATAATTCGCTACGCATATACTTTTTTTTGCAAATATAGGTATAACTGCAATAATAACAAAATATGTCCATATAATATAGATATAACAATATTATTTGCACTCAGAAAAACTCGGTTTGCGATAATATTTCCTAAAATTCTTCCCCAGTGGGGAACCACTATGGAATAGTAAATTTCGGCTCTTTGCACCTTTGCCCCAAGAAATTGATAATTGGTGTATTATGGAAGTAATAACAATAGATTCGAAAGCGTACAGAGAGTTAATTGAGAAAATTGATTCTATCGCCAAATTTGTTGCAACAAATGAAATTGCCAAAGTTGAGAACCCTGATGATATGTGGGTAGACAACTATGAGGTTCGCACATTTCTTAATGTCAGTGAGCGGACTTTGCAGAGATTGCGTACCGAAAGGATAATACCTTACAGCATTATTTCCGGCAAGAGTTACTACAAGATTTCGGACATCAAAAAGATGATGGATGAGAAGAAAATCAAAACGACAGAAGAGTGCCTGGACGATTTAATCAACAACCACCATCTCAATGCTCAACACAGAAGAAATACTAAGTAGGACGGGCAATGGGTTGTCCGTTTTCAAGCACTACATCACAACCGAATGGCGTGTAGGACGCAATTTTTTGAATCCTCTCTATGAAGATAGCAAGGCATCGTGCAATATCTATTTCGACCGCAGTTCAAATTGTTACCGATTTAAAGACTTCGGCAACGATGCATACAGCGGCGATTGTTTCTTCTTCGTTGGAATGTTGAAGGGACTGGATTGCCGGAACTCACAGGACTTTGTTGAGATACTGCAAATCATCAACCGTGATTTGTCATTAGCATTGGCGGATGACGAATATGCTACTCCGGTTAAGCATTCAGTTAAACAACCAAAACCCGAACCCATTTCACCCCCAAAAAGTAAACCTTACTCTATCATTGCGCAACCGTTCACAGCGAAAGATTTGAGTTTTTGGCAACAATACGGCATTACCTCTGAAATACTGAAAACTTTTAAGGTTGTATCAGTGAAAAAGTTTGAAAGTGAAAATAAGGACGGCAATCCATTTAGTTTTACATATTCGGAGCAAGAACCGATGTTTGCCTATCAAGGCAGGCAAAATGTAAAAATTTACCGACCTTTTTCACAAGTACGGTTTCTTTACGGTGGCAATGTCGAAAACTATTGCTTCGGATTGGAGCAATTGCCCGCCAAAGGTGATACACTGTTCATCACTGGTGGAGAAAAAGATGTAATGAGCCTTTCTGTTCATGGTTTCAATGCGATAAGTTTCAACAGTGAAACCACCCATATCAATCAAAGCATAATCCGCAAACTGTCCTATATGTACAAACATATCGTGTTGCTGTACGACATGGATAAAACAGGACAGGATGCCTCTTTGAAACATCAACAACAACTTTCAGAGTTTGGCGTGAAGCGGCTTTTACTACCCATACCCGGCACAAAAGAGTCAAAGGATATATCTGACTTCTTTCGGCTTGGTAATGAAGCAGAAGAACTCACAAGGCTGTTCCTCGACCTGTTGGAACTACTCTATAATGACACATTGTCTATTCTGAAATCATGTGAAGTGAACCTGAACAATCCGCCGATGCAATCCAAGATGATTGTGTCGATTAACGATGTGCCGCTCGGTACGCAAGGCAACCTGCTTTGCATTACAGGCGGCGAGGGAACGGGCAAGAGTAACTTTGCCGCCAGTTTGATCGCCGGTGCGATAAGAGATTGCAGCGTTTCTGTTGATACGCTCGGCGTAGAGGTTGCGCCCAACACCAGGCAGAGGGCAATCCTATTATATGACACTGAACAATCAGAAGTGCAACTCTACAAAAACACCATCAATATCCTGCGCAGAGCGAAACTCAGGGAGATGCCACAATATATGAAAGTATACAACCTGACGGGAATGTCACGCAAGCAAAGGCTCCAATCCATCGTCGAGAGCATGGATAAGTTCTATTTTCAGTTTAACGGAATTCATCTTGTCATCATAGACGGTATTGCAGACCTCATACGTGGAGCGAATGACGAACAGGAGAGTATTTCCCTTGTCGAAGAGCTTTACCGATTGGCCGGTATCTATAACACCTGTATCGTCTGCGTCTTGCACTTTATTCCGAACGGGATGAAGTTACGTGGACATCTCGGCTCGGAACTTCAACGTAAGGCTGCTGCCATTCTCTCCATTGAGCAAGACAACGACCCCGCATTGTCGGTTGTCAAGGCGCTTAAAGTAAGAGATGGAAGTCCTTTGGACGTTCCGTTGATTCAATTCGGGTGGGACAAACAACTCGGTATGCACACCTATTGTGGCGAAAAACCCAAAGAGGAGAAAGAGAAACGCAAGGAAAACGAACTGACTGAGGTTGCCCGAAATATCTTCAACCGTCAAAATTTTGCCACTTACGTGGATTTGTGTGAACAGATACAGGAACTCTTGGATGTGAAAGACCGCACGGCAAAGAGTTACATCAAGTTTATGCGGGAGAAAGAAATTATACTGAAAGACCCTTCCAATTCGAGTTATTTTATCATCGGACATCTATAATATTTGCTGTATGGAAAACATTACAAAAGAGAATTTCGAGGCATGGATGGAGCGCATACT
>JAAFHB010000111.1:0-17463 GCA_010906965.1 Mariniphaga sp.
ATCAGGAATATCTTGCTGAACGCTGAAATTCCACGTCCATGCATTGTTCTCCGCATAGTAAGACCTGCTGCCAACTCCACCAGACAACTGCGGATCGAATGGGGTAACCCATTTTCCATTCGCCATTTTAGGAGCAAAAAAGCCGGTTGCGGGGTTGAAGACATTGCGATAGTTCTTTGACCGCTTCATAAAATACTCGTAATCTTCCTTTTTATCCAAAGCCTTCGCCAATTGAGCCAGGCACCAGTCGTCGTAACTGTGTTCGAGTGTAAGCGCTACGGCTTGACGTTTTTCGAAACCATCTACTTTTGAAAAGATTTCAACGCTATCCTCAGGCAACGCAGGATACCAGCCGTTTTTCAGGTAAAAACTATCCAATGAGCACATCGGACCTGTTCGCCACGGTAGCATCGTGGCTTGCGTGGCATTCTTTCTTAAGCCTTCATAAGCTTTTTCAACATTAAAGTTAGTGACTCCCTTTTGATAAGTATCCCAAACTAGTGCAGCAGAATGAAACCCGATCATGGCAGGAAAATCACCATAAAATTGTGGAAAACCTGGCATACAGCCACTTTGCTCATACATCCGAATATACGACTCAACCATATCAGCCTGTTGCAAAGGATTCAGTACCAACATCAGCGGGTGAAGACTTCTGTAGGTATCCCAAAGCCAGTCATCCACAAAGAAAGGTCGTCCTTCGTCGTTATGAATTTTACCATCGTAACCACTGAAATAACGACCATCTTCCGAAATATTAACCATTCTTTCCATCGAACGGTAAAGCGAAGTATAAAAAATCCGTTTTTCACGCTCTGTTCCACCTTCTACTTTAATTTTTCCAAGTTCGTTCGCCCAAATCTTATGACTATCATCCTTAACCGATTCAAAGCTTTTATCGAGTGTTTCTTTATGAAGATTTGCGGCAGCCTGATTCTCATCAATATATGAAATACCAATTCGAACCTCAACAGGTTTATCGATTGCATCAAATCCAACAAATACACCAATGCCATTGCCGGCAATTTCGGTCTCTGACTTTACTTTGCCGGAATCGAATGAGCCCGATTTGTCAAATGGTTCGCTGAATTCAGCATAAAAAAATTGCCTGGTTTTCTCAAATTCCTCCCAGCCCTGAATGATATTATTTCCAATGATTTTAAAGGAGGCTTTCCTTGCTGAGCGGAAGATGACGTTGTTTGAATCCTTATCACTATATTTAAAACGGTATATTACAGTCCGTTCCGTAGTTGTCCAATCAGCTTCAATATTTGAATCCTCCAACCAGACTTTATGATACCACGGATGAACCTCTTCCTGATCGTGGTCGTACAATGACGCATATTCATTCTTGTTAATTACGAGCGTTCCACTTGTGGGCATCAATTCGGTTACATATCCCATTCTGTAAGCCGGCATATTAACTGCAAATCCGTAAATTTTATCGCTCAGGTAACGGTCGTTCAGCCCTGGTTTAGTAACAGGAAACACCCGAACCATGCTGTGAGGACGATGCACGGTGGGATTTTTTGTGGTCAGCAAAGGCGCAACACCGCCAATATTAGGATCGACATAAAATGAAACATCCTTGTTATTACAGGCATTTAATAAAATCAGTGCAAGCCAAAGAAAACCGAATACATGTCTCATATTCATATTATTGAAGAGTTTACTTTAAGAAATTATCACACTTGTTAATATTGAAAATATTCTAATTCTTTCTTCTTTTATGCTTTAAATACAAACCGGTACTTCATATCGTCCTCAAACCACATCATGAAATTGGTACCCCAAACATTGTTGTGCAGGCAAAAATGGACACCTTCATTCGCGTCAGGCAGACGATTATCAAAATTGAGAAAATCATGTTTTCCGGGTGCAACTAATGCCGCATCCAAAGATGCGATGGAACAATTATTCGTATCGCTTATAAAACGGACCCCTTCCCTGACTGCATGTAATTTCCGGTTACCATTTTTAATAACATCCCTGAAGTTTACCGATTGTCCCATCTTGTCAATGATCCATTCGCCATTTTGAACGGGCGGAATAAAAGAAAACCAGGAAGCTTCCGGAAGCCGGTAAGCTGGTTTATTAAACCATTGAAGGGTAACCAGTAACTCTTTACTTTTATTTGGAAGATGCAGTTCAACTGTGATATTCCGTGGACTTCCGCCAACAGAGTTACCTTTTTCGTCGGTGACTACCAAATCAAGCAACAGGCATTGGCCATTTACATCCTTTCTGATGAGTGCTTCTTTCAGCGAGGGCATCCAGATGCGGGATATCGCATTGGCCACTTCCTGCCCTGTTTTTCCGAAATCATCAATTGCCCAGGATACTTTTTGTGTCAGGTACTGATTCTGAAATCTGTCGAAATCGCCTTTGGAAAAAGTCTGATACGAAAAAAGGCACAGCGGGTTTTTCTCATTCGCCCAATCAAATCCTGTCTCCTTATCTTTGAATTTAATAATGCCGCCTGTTAATTTGTCTATTTTCAGTTTGAAGAAAGGAGTATCTATCTCATTTTCAAGATTGTTTATTTTTGTAAAACCAGACTTCTTAACCGGAACAGGTTTCAGACGTTGTAATTCCACTTTAGCTTCGGTTGCTTTTTCGATCGGAAGTTGAGCAATGGAATTATTGATGTATTCTCTTTTTTCATTCCACGACTCTTCCATTAACTTAAAGTTCGGTTTCGATCTGGCAGCTTTAAATTCCTCAGGCTTGTAAATGTCCCAATCTTTCAGGAAAGTCTTTACATCAAGTCCCCAGGTATGCTCGGCGACCATTAGCAGCGGAATACCAAAAGCCAGATCTGTTGCATCTCCGAACTGAAGCGTTTTATCTTTTAACCATTTATTCCGTAATCGGGAGATTTCCCTGAATTTTGAAATCTTTAAAGGATCACTACCCGCGCCATGAATCCAGGTATCGCCTAATTCCTGCGTTACAACGGGTAACTGTTTCCGAATCGACGAAATCTCCGTGGCAACTGCGTTAAAAGTGGATGCTGATACCTCCGCATTCGGGAATTGTTTGCGCAAGTCGCTGTATATCCGGGCAATCTGCTCCGGTTTTTGAGGGCCGTGGTTATCTCCGGTAAAGTTTATAGCAATAGCAGTTTGCGTTCCAGGGATGATCATCTGGCTTCCATAGTCCTTTTGATACATTACGACTACCTCCGAACCATCGGGCGCGCGCCACACAAAAAGAGGCGGAACATCGGGTGGCATACTTGCAGGATTAACGCCAATGTGCAAAAACTCAATACCATTTTTTGCCAGAATAGGGACAATACCCCTGGTATGACCTGGCACATCGGTCATCTTTGCCGATATCGTTTTCATGCCAAACCGTTTATCTAAACCAACTGAAAGTTGAATTCCCAAATCATACAACGAAGGATCAGACAATTCGGAATGCATTGTAAAAGGTAATCCATGCCAAACAAAATCCCCGTTTTCAATCGCTTTTTCCATCCGCCTGCGCATCGGAAGATCAGCTTTTTCAAGAAATTCATGAATAAGCCATGAGCCTGTTGTCCAGACAAAACGATCTTTTTGGTTCTTTTGCCGCAGATTTTCAGAAAGAGACAAGGCACCGGGAATAAACTCTTCCATATAAGTTTTGATCACTTTCCCTGCCAGATTAGTAAAACCTACATCAAGATGCGTTTTAAAAATAAGGTGAACCTTTTTTATAGACTGATCATCCGGAATACTATTTTTTGCAAATCCAGCGATTGATGGAGCAGTAATCAAGCCAAATGTAGCAAGACCACCATATTGAATAAAGTTTCGTCGGTTCATCGTCTTAAAATTGAACTTCCACAAACTTCACTTCGAAAGGATTAAGGGTAACCGATTGAACCGGATTCCCAATTTCCTTTCCAACCACATTAACAACAACCATACGCTTAATTGAACGTCCGGCTATTTTTGATTCCAGGTTAAGCTCTGCAGGTTTTCCTTCCAATTCCCTAAAATGCAATAGAATAGAGTTGGCATTTTTAAAAGCAGGTCGGCTGTTGATAAGAATCGCATTTGGAGAATCTGAGATTTTCACCGTTTCCAAAACGGGTGATTGAAACTCGTTTTTACCGGCAGGGAATGTGCGAGTGGCAAAGTTATTACGTTCGCCCCAGGCAAATTTAGTTGCAGTTGTATTTGTCGTGTCGCTGGTTGATGTAATCTGATAACCCCAATGGAAACCACCTTCCTGGAATGCCCGGAAATTGGTGAACCAGTAATTGTTCATCACCCACGAATACAACCAGGTATTTCCGGGTTTGGGGTAACGTTCGAATTTGCCCATATTAAAATCGCTGAATTGCCACAATGGTATTTCGTTGCTTACCACGATGATCTGACCTTTAGCTCCCCGAACAGAAACAAAGTTCTGGGCTGCATTCCAGTCTGAGGACGATCCGGGCAATTGCTGACCTTGCGTAAGAATGCCACCAATTGTTTCGAATACAATGCGTGATTTAGGCAACGCAAACGGAAAGGCAACGTAAAGCGCTTCGGGAGTTGTAACGATTTCCTTTGCCGCTTTATATTGGAAATCAATTTTTTTCACATTTTTGAACAACCGAACTTCCAATTCAAGTCCTTTTGGAGCATTTTCTTTCCCCTTTTCAAATCCTTCCATATCAGCCGAAATTCGGATACTTTCCCATACCGGTCCATTTGTACCATATTCAACTTTAATGTTCGAAACGGATGAGTGAGATGGCGTCATCTTATTCCTGTCAGGAAGTGTTTCGCGGATAAGTTGTCCAAGTTTCCATGGATTTTGAGAATCAACAATCTCCTGGTTTAATGCCTTGTCGAACAAACTGTTTAGCGCACCAGATGATTTATCGATTATAATTTTATAATATTCATTTTCAAGAACTTCAGATGAAGCATTGGCATCCGCAATTTTATCAGATTCGTTGGTTACCTCTATCTTTAATGCTTTATAACCCAATGCAGGTACATTTTTCACCTCCAGAACCCAATAAGCACCTTCGGCACGCTTATGCAGCAACTGTGCAGTAACTTCCTTCCCTGTGGAGATATCGGTAATCTTATAATGTTTATCAACCGGAAGCACCTCATAATCAATAAATAATTCAACTGAACCGGAACGTTCCCAACCCATCGAATTGACAACATAAATGACCGGAAAATCGGCTTTTTTCATAAATGCCTGTAAACGAGCCAGTGCTTCTTCGTTCAGCAGAGTTACTTTTTTTAATGCCTCCCAGGCATAAGCACCCTTCTGCAACCATTGCCGGGTAGAATTTTCAGAGAAAGGATGGTTGATACTTTCGTCAGCACCGCAGGTATGTTCATCGAAAAAGATGGCATTTTCGCTGATGTGATCCATATTCCCTTCCAACGCCGGACTTAGTTCGCCTCCAAGCATCGAAACCATTGCAAACATCCCTTCATCAACCTGTTTCAGGTTCTGAGTCTTCCGTACCTCGGCCGTTTCGCGCGAGGTTGAGCCATAACCATCTGTCCACCAGTCGAGCCATGCATTGCGGTAAACCGGAAGTTTATCAGCATATTTATTCTCAACATATTCCGAAAACTCGCTGGCAACTGCAAGTCTTAATTTTGGATATTCGTATTTGGCATTCCACTGCTTTACGAGTTCGCAAGCAGCTGTTGAAGGTGGGGCATTATCGGTGCGATAGCCCGAATACTGGATTCCGATCCTATCAAACTGATAACCTCGGCTATCAAGATCAGCAAGGTGCCACAACATGTTTTCCGGTTTAATAGACTTGCTCTCAATTCCAAAATTATTTCCGGTCATATAATGGTCAGCACGGAACGCAAGCATTCGCTCACCCGATGGGGCCTCCCACCAGAAACAGGTTGGCATCGCAAACGGAAGAATAGAACGTGTTTCGTTGATCCCCATGACAAGGTATTTAACACCTGTGTTTTTAAAATAATCGGGCATGCACCAGGCAATACCATTCACATCATTCTGCATAGCAGTTTTTACAGGAATACCAAGTTTACCAAACTCCTTCAAAGGCTGAAGAAAATCGTACATCACATTCTCATCCGAAATCTCGGCCATATTCGCATACATGCCGGTCACTTCAATGCGACCTTCTGAAATCCGCTTTTTAAAACGCTCGATCTGTGAGGATGGACGTGAACGAAGATATTCCCTGGTAACCCAGGCCGATTCGCAAGTCCACCGGAACTTAGCATCATCAGGCAGTTGGTCTGTCTGATCACAATAATCCAGTGCATAATCAATATAGCGCATATGCTCGGCGAGGATTTCGGATTGCGGGCGGGTATATCCTATGTCAGTATGGGAATGCTGAACGAAATAAATCTGCCATTTTTTGGGAGGGACTAATGTTGTGGGGTATTTTACAGCCTGATTGTCGTCGATTTTTGCTGACAGCATGATCTTTTCAGGTCGGGTAACAGCAGGAAATGTAAGCAGGAACTTGTTGCTCCCTTTTTTGAAATCAGCTTTAAGCAGTTCTTTACCATCTTTAGCGAAAACGATTTTCCCTATTTTTTCTGCTCTATAGTTTGCCACTACCTGCTGAAATGATTTACCACCTTCCTTGAAAAGTACAGGGGCATTTAAAAAATCAATTTTTGAGGATGGTTCATTCTGTCCATACAACTGAATAGTACTCAGCAGTACCATCAAAGTGATGCAAAGGGATATCGACTGTAATTTACTCATGATCCTTCATTTAAAAGTTTAGAAACGCTAACAGGGAGGGAATGATTGTGGCGCATATCAACAGATTGAAAATCTACCAGACTTTAATTGGTTTTAAATTCCAGTATCAAAAAATGAATAAAGGCACTGCTAAGAAAATAGCAGTGCCTTTATAAAAATTATTTAACTACTGAGAGATGTGCATATTTGTCACCAATCCTGTACTCAAATGAAGTTGAGACTCCCGGAAGTACACTGGTAACCTTTAATAAACCATAATAAACATCCGCTACAGCAGTACCATTTACGATTTTGAAGATGAAAGTACCAGTTCCTGAAATAGGATCAGCAGTTGTCGTCTTTGTCCCTGCAGTAAACGCAGCGATCGTATTGGTTAAATTATTCGCATCATACATTGCTGCGGTAGTAGGTACAAATTCGATTGTTTTTCCGGCGGCAAGCCAGGCGGAACCACCCTTGAGAACAAGTGAACCAGATACAGCAATGTTGGCAGTAGCATCATTTTCAGCAACTGCGGCATTGATCAGAAGGTTTCTGCCTGCTGAAGAACCACCAAGTGTTAAAGTAGCCGACTTCTTCAGGAAGAAATAAGGATCGCGGACAATGACAGTTGACATTACCTCATCCATATACGTTCCCTTTGCAGCGCTGAAAGAGTAGAACATCGTATCCTTTCCGGCGGCAAAATCAGTCCCCGATATTGGAACCATAAATGGTTGCGTTCCGGAAAATGGAGATCCGGTAATGGTTACCCATGTGCCGGTTGTACCGTTTTTCCTTTTTGCTACCAGGGTACCAGTATAGGCAGCCTCTTTTGGCATTACATTAACATTGAAGTAGGCTGTTTCCGCTGTACGTGCAACATCAACAACAACACCAGATACAATTGGTTTCGTGCTTGTTATAGCAGGAACCATGTCAACTCTTGCCTTGGCATATTCAGTTACTCCATTAAACACAACCGTAACATAGTCTGATGCTTTTGTTAGTTTCGCTTCAGCCCTGGTATAGGTAACTGTTGCCTTAAAATCTGCTCCAACTGTAGCAGTCTTCTGTGTTCCGGTCATTGGTAGTAATTGTGTTGTTGTACCACCAGTTGTAGGAATCTGGAGTTGAAGTAATTCGATATTCATCACATCACCAGACTTTGCATTTGGCAAAGTTGCAGTAACGGTTAAAGATCCATCCAGCGTACTAATCCCTGTTGAAGTTGTACTTGAAATTCCTGTCAGAAGTACGTTTCCGTTCGCGTCTTTAGGAAGTTCATAATAGTCTTGTTCGGTGCAACTGAGGATTAAAACCAGTACACAAAATATTGATATGAATTTTTTCATTTTCGTATATTTTTCAGATTAATAAAATCCAATTAATTCCCCTTTTGAACAGGAGCCCAACCAAAATTCTGCTGACATAACTTATTGTTGTCAATTTCAGTACCTGAAACAGGAGACAATAGGTGTTTGGCAGAAAACTGGTAGTTGAAATTCGATGGCTGATGCCCAACAAGAGGCTCGATCGCTGCAAACGAACCCATCCCATCTTTCAGGGCCATGCGGGTACGTCTCATATCCCAAATCATCTTATTTTCGAACAACAATTCGTAAGCACGTTCTGCCATTATACTTTTAAGTGTAACATCGGAAGCTCCATAAGTAGGCACCATTGCTCTTGTCCTGATTTCATTAATACCTTTTGCAATATCAGCAGGTGATTGTGCAACTCCCAAAGAGTTAAGCGTCCAGTTTACTTCGGTCAGCATTAAAAGAATATCGGCATAACGGTAAAAACTCCAGTTAAGACCTGATGATCCGGTTTTCTTAATAGACGACTGATCGTAGAACTTATACAAAAATGGCATAGGAAACTTTGCCGCAGGTCCTTCGTTGGCATCGTATCTTGTTGATTTCGTATCACTCGTGAAGAAATACTGACGGTCCTGTACACGTTTGTCAGTAGAAAGATAAGAGTTCTGATAAGACATACTTGGAACAAATGTCCCATTCTCATCATTTAATGAAATCTGGCTTGCTAATGGAAGACAGGTTTGAACCATTCCATTACCTCTCAGACCGGATGCAAACTGTGCCTGGAATATTGCCTCTCCTTTATTATTCATAGCAGGATTGTGCAAATCGTCATAGTTTCCCAACGTATATTTACCATAAAGCATATCAAGTTGTGTTTTTGCTTTCTGAAGTAAATCTTTGGAACTTGCAGTATTAACAGGATATTCCTTCATTGTCCAGTTACCAGTGATACATTTTGTTGTATCTGTACCTGCATTCACTTCCTGGTAGGGATAACCGGCCATTGTAAGATAAACATCAGCGAGAATGGCCCTTGCAGAGTATTTTGTAATACGGCCATCTGTTGATGGGGCATCCGCCAGTGTACTTTGATTCACCGCATACTCAAGGTCGGGAATTATGATCTTGTCATAAATGCTCTTTAAGGATGAGCGTGGCTTTGAAGCCTGCGCGACATCTGTCAGAACTTCGGTATTGTAAGGAACATCGCCATAATAACGGACAAGACAGAAGTAATAGAATGCACGGAGTGCACGTACTTCACCAAGGTATTTCGATTTCGTATCAGCAGTCAAACCGGTTACATTTGGTAACATGCTAATCGAGTTGTTACAATCTCTTACACCACGATACCAGTTATTCCATTGATTAATGAAATAATCATAGTCACCGGCAATTGAATTGCTTTCATAAACCCAGAGAATTGACCCCATATACTGCGAATAAGCCTTTCCTGTGGCATATTCAAGCGAAGCTGCCAGGTTTTTACCCCACTGGTCGCCACCATCTGTCCAGTTTCCTAATGATCTGTAAGGCCCTATTGTCAGCGCCAGACCACCTTGTGCACTCGTTATTGTAGCATCCGTAGTGAGCGATCCGGTTGGCGTTTCCTGCAGAAATTTTTCGCACGAAACAAGCAACAGACCAAGTCCTAAAACAAATAATATAGATTTCATGTCTTTCGAATTTTATAAGTTAGAAGATAAGATTAACACCAACTGTATAGGTCGTTGGACGAGGATACATGAAGAAGTCCATACCAGGAGTAATTCCATCCATATTATCTCTGTCGCTACCTTCAGGATCATAACCTGTATATTTCGTAATTACGAAGAAGTTTTTTGCGGTAATATACAACCTTAATTTACTAACTCCTAGCTTATTAAGTATTGGTTGTCCAAATGTGTAACCCAATGTGGTACCTTCGCCTCTGACGAATGAACAATCTTCGATCCAGTGTGTATCAGGATATGTCTGATAATAAGCGCCTCCATTACCTGGACGAACCTGACCAATCATCGTATTCTGATGGTCTGGACGCCACGCATTCAAGATAGAGTTTTTACCATTAGCCATTGCCTGACGGTCTTCTGAAGAGTGGTTGGTCCTGTTCTCTTTTTTGGCACCCGATGAAATCCGAATATCCATATTAAAGTCGAAGTTTTTATAAGTAAAGCTGTTGTTAACATTCATATCGAATACAGGGAATGCACTTCCTAATACACCACCGTCTGACACGAAACTAATAACACCATCACCATTTTTATCAAGATACTTAACATCGCCGGGAACAAAACCATAGCGTGCAGCCAACGAAGCTTCTGCAGTACTGTAAGTACCAAGACGGGTAAGACCAAAGAAAGAAGCAACCGATTCACCAACTCTTAAAATTGTGTTGGCTCCACCAACCCAGCTGTTACGCAGAATATCTGCACCTGTAGGACCAAGTTTAATAATTTTGTTCTGGTTCGCACTGAATGTTACGTCTGTGAACCAGTTAAAATCTTTACTCTTAACGGTATGAGCATTCAAAGTGAGTTCCCATCCTTTGTTCTCAATTGTTCCATAGTTTTTCTTAACACTACCTGTTGTTGTGGATTGTGGCAGTGGAACATCAAGAAGCATGTCTTCTGTTAATTTGTTGTAGTAATCAACGGCAATCGTCAGACGATCCTTGAATAATCCAAGGTCGATACCAGCATCATACTGTGTTGTTTTTTCCCATTTGAGGTCGGCGTTTCCTACTGAGTTTGGCCATAAACCTGACATATTCACACCACCCATTACAACATTGCCTGAACCAAGGAAAGATTGAGTCACATAACCAACTCCACTAGCAATCTCCTGGTTACCCGTCTGACCAATACTGGCACGGATTTTAAGGTTCGAGATAACATTGATATTCTTAATAAAATCTTCTTCCGAAGCTCTCCATGCCAATGAACCTGAAGGGAAAAATCCGTATTTGGTATTTGCACCAAACCTTGAAGAACCATCTTCGCGACCTGTAATTGTAACAAAGTATTTGCTTTTGTAGTTATAGTTAGCCCTTGCAAAATACGAGTTCAGCGAATTCTGGCCATCACTGCTACCAACTGTTGGCCTGGCTACAGTACCCAGACCCAGGTTGTGCCATTTGTAAAAGTCATCAAAGAAGAAGGAGTTACTGGCGTTTAAACGTTCTTCGTAATACCTCGACCACGAAAGTCCTAACATACCGGTAATTGAATGGTCACCCATGACCTTACTATAATTGAAGTAGTCCTCATTCTGCCAGTAAGTGGAATTGATAGTGTTCATATCCGCATTTCCGTTGGTTGTAATGAGCCTTCCACCATAACCATTGTATTTATAGAAGTTTAAGTCAACAGCAAAATTTGATTTAAACGATAACTCAGGCGTGATTTTCACATTCAGCGTAACATCACCTGTTACCTGCGAACGGTCAGCAAATGTTTCAACATCGTTACTGATATGAACCGGATTGTGAGGAGTTTCTCCTGCTGGAAAGTCAGCATTGCTACTCCACTGACCGGCATATGCGCCATACGTTGCAGGATCATTCGGATACTTTATTGGAAGGATCGAATAGGCTTCAACAGCTGCACGTGCGATGCCACCACTGAAATAGGAGACATCATTCGTACGTTCCTTGTTTTTATTGATCCCAAGGTTCGCGCTAAAACTTACCTTGTCACTGACTTTGATATCACCAGTCAGCTTACCTGAATAACGGCGAAAATAGGAGTTCAACAATAAACCATCTTCAAGCGCATAATTCATAAAGGCGCCAAATTTTGCATTCTCATTACCACCGCGGATATTTATCTGATGGTTTGTCGAAGTAGATGGTTTAAAAATTTCAGATTCCCAGTTGGTATCGAATCTTGGTTTGTAATAATTGCCATCTATCCCCATAAGCGGAATTGAATAGCCACCCTGAGTTGTCTTTTCGAAAAGATGAGGCATCTCTGAGTAAGTTTTTCCGGTATAACCGGCAGGTAATGTGGAAGCATCAAAGGCTGCAGGCCAGTTTGGTTTTGTGGCATATTTATTAACGTTCATCCAAGCCTGTTTTGTTACATACATCATTTGCTCGGCATCAAGAACATAGAATTTTCTGTTCATATCACCCCGTGTTACATATCCGTTGTATTCAACCCTGGTTTTTCCTGCAACACCCCGTTTCGTTGTGATAAGAATAACACCATTTGCTCCTCTGGCACCATAAATAGCTGTTGCGGAAGCATCTTTCAGAACGTCCATCGACTCGATCTCGTTAGGATTTAAGATACCCAACGCATTGGCAACACCAACGACACCATCGACAACAAAAAGAGGGTCATTATTTGAGTTGATTGAGTTTGTTCCGCGGATACGAATCATGGCAGTGCCACCGGGAGTACCCGAACGCTCGATTATTTTAATACCGGCAATTTTACCTCCGATTGCCTGAGCAACGTTGAAAGCTGGCCTGTCAAGTAATTTTTCAGATGAAATATTTGACACAGAACCAGTTAAGTCTTTTTTCTTCGAAGTACCATATCCAATGGCAACAACCTCGTCAATAGCAGTGGTTTCATCTAAAAGAGATATATTAAACTCCGATTTACCTGCAATTGCGATTTCCTGTGTTTGCATTCCAACAAACGAAAATGATAGTATTGTGGCATTTGCAGGTACATTTAACGTGAATTTTCCGTCAGTGTCAGTTATGATACCAGTAGTTGTCCCTTTTACTACAACAGAAACACCTGGCAGTGAGACACCTGTTTTATCTGTAACTTTTCCTGAAACCTTTTTGCCCTGTTGAGCCTGGATGGCTTCCAGGTTACCTTTGGTTACGACAATATTTTTATCGAGGATTTTATACGAATAAATATCATCCAGCACTTTCTTGAGTACTTCGTCAATCGTAGCATCCGATACTTTTACCGATTGTCGTTTTTCAAGATTCATTTCTTCGCTTTTGAAGAAAAAGCCAAATTCACTATTTCGCTCAATTTCGCGGAATATATCCACGATAGTGGCATCCTTTACATTCAAATTGATTCGGGCAGTTTGACTGTAAGAGTTAACTGCAGACGCCGAGATCATTGCAAATAGGATAAGTCCAGCTGTTAATTTCATAATTCGGATAGTTTTTTCCCACCTTTGCTGTGCAATGCATAGCAAATCAAAAATTTTCTTCATAATTTTGACGTGTTTTTAAGTTTAATATTGAAACTGACCTTTATCAGTTTCGTTGACTGAATTCAGGTGCACCCCTCCACGGGTGCACTTCGTTTTTACACATAAGCACTTCACTATTTTAGTAAATGTAGACGATGTCGCGCACCTCCTTTCTTTCCTCTATTTTGAACTTAATCTGGTCAGTTAATGCAAGCATTTTCAGCACCATTTTCACAGTAGTTGTCCTTTTTATTACACTTGTATACCTGGTACTTGCCAACGACTTGTCACTGATAATAATCTCCACATTATACCAGTTCTCCAATTCAAGGCAAATATCCGAAAGGGTTTTATTGATAAATACAAATTTTCCATCCTTCCATGCTGTCGAAATGGATGGATCTTGTTGTACGACTGCAATTCGATTCGTCTCTCTATCGTATTTCATAAAATCACTTGGTATCATTGAAAGAATTGACTGATTTCCGCTTTTATAAAGATCAATCTTTCCGCCTTCAAGTGTTGTATAAATAGTTGGCTCAAAACTATAAGCCCTGATATTAAATTTAGTACCGATATCTTTTACTTTAAAATATCCCAAATCAACGTCAAATTTCCGGGCTGTATCGGGAATCATATCAAAATAAGCCTCCCCATTTAATTTGGCAGACATCTCTCCTTTTGAATTCCTTTGGAGATTAATTTTTGAAGCGGAACTCAGCCAGATTGCAGAGCCATCTTCGAGATGAATAGTAGATACAGACCCTTTTTCAGAAGTATAGGTAATGTTCTGTGTCAGAACTTTTACTTCGGTATTTGCGGGAACCTGATATCGCATTAAAAACCCCAGCGAAAGCGCAATAATAAATACGGCAGCATAGCGATACCACAAATCAGCCATTCGGTATGATTTTGCCGGTTTAATCAGATTCCAGAAACGTTTAAAGCTATCTTTCTGTAATTGAATGCTTTTATTCGAATCGAAATTCGAAATGGTGTTTATATTTTTGTACTGATAAAAGACTTCGCGCAGGGCATTATCTTCCTCAAGTGATTTATAAAAATCACTCTTTTCTAACTCGGTCGCTGAATTATTTAAAATCTTGCTAAAAATTTCCTCTGACATTTTTTTTCTGAATTAATCACTAAACACACAAGTGCTCCTTTACCCTATCGGAAAAGAGTGAAAAAACAAAAACATTTTTTCACATTTATTAAATGAAATTGGAAATCAAGCAGATCAGGGTAACGTAATCTTTAAGTTCGAAACGAAGAATTCGTAAAGCTTTCGACATACGGGCCTCAACCGTCTTAATACTAATCGATTGCTTATCTGCTATTTCCTTATAATGAAGCTCTTCAAACCGGCTCAATAGAAAGGTTTCCCTTAAATCGTCGGGAAGGGCAGCTATTGCACTGTCGATCTTTTCGCGCAACTCCTCAAACTCCATATAACTTCCCAGCCTTTCCAAAGCTTCATAATTAAAATGAATCTCAAGGTATTTAATATTTTGATGATGTTTTAAGGCAATTTTCTGGTTCCGGAGATAATTTAAGCAATTATTTTTGGTGATGGTATAAAGGAAGTTACGGATATTAAACTGCTCATTCAACGTTTCCCTTATTTCCCAAAGTTTCATAAAAGTATCCTGAACGATCTCTTCCGAAGCTTTTGGGTCGTGAAGATATTGAACAGACAAATGATACATTACACCGAAAAAATCGTTGTATATTTCCTCAAAGGCTATTTTCTCACCTTCCCGAAGAAACGGTATAAGTTTACTGAGTTTAGCTGGATTCATTTCGGTTTAAAAGTATAAAAAAAATATAAAACGAATTGCAAAGTAAAAAAAATATAAGCAAAAAAGAAGTGCCAGGTTTTAGCTGAAAAATGGCGAGCAGTTAACAACGACATTAATGATTTTCTACATAACCGAATGTGGAATATATTATCTTTGCCAGACAAAATATTTTAAAATGATTAAAGTTGTATTCTCTGTTTTCCTTTTCCTGTTTTTTACACAATTTTCATTGACCGCACAGAATAATAGGCTCAAATTAGAAAAACAAAGGGAAGCTTCCAAAGCAGATACCATTTTCAAAGGTTTTATATTCCCATCACACGATAGTATTCTGCATGTCAATCTGAGCGAAATTGAGATTATCTTCCCTTATAAGTTCAAAAATAAAAGGCAGGAAAAAAAATACAACCAACTCGAAGTTGACGTAATGAAAACATATCCGCTTGCTTTGATCGTAAGTAGCGAACTGAATCTTGTAAATGCTGAACTTGATAGTATTTACACAGATAAAGCCAGAAGAAAGACCTATATCAAATGGTACCAGAACTACGTATACAAAACCTATATCGATTCACTCAAGGGGCTAAATACTGAGCAAGGCAAGTTATTACTTAAACTCATTCACCGCGAGACCGGGAAAACTCCGTATGAGCTCATAAAGTCATACAGAGGTGGATTGAATGCATTCTTCTGGCAATCAGCTGCTTTTATGTTTGGAGCAAATCTCAATTCCGATTATAAACCCGAAGATGAAAAAATGATCGAACATATTATCCGAAGGTACAAAGCGGGGGAGTTCAATTAAGACCGGATGAGTCAAATGCGTCATTTATTTACTTAATTCGTTGCATCGCAGAAGAGTATAAGAGGATGCGACATTTGCTCATATTTATCGACACTAATTAAAAATATTTTATTAGTTTCGCAATATCAATAAATTTATTTCCGATCTTTTGAATCAAATTTAATTTGGCAATTATGGATCTTTCAGTTAAACTACAAAGTAATAATCCGATATTCGACAACTACCTGTCATGTCTACCTACGAATCTCACGCACAGGGATATGTTGACGAAATACGAAAAAATCCCCACCTATATTTACTCCGAAAGTTCAGAGGCATCGATTGCGGTGGCAACTGAAATTGCAGGGGTAATCCTGGAGAAACAAAAAAAAGGTGAAAAGTGTGTATTAGGTCTTCCCACCGGTTCGACCCAAATCGGGATTTATGCCGAATTGGTACGACTTCATCGCGAAGAAGGGTTGAGTTTTAAAAATGTAATTACTTTTAATCTCGACGAATATTACCCGATCTCGTCTTTCTCTCTTCAGAGTTACCATCATTTTATGCGAACGCATCTTTTCAATCATATTGATATTCTGCCTGGGAACATTCATATTCCGGACGGAACGATTATTCTCGATTCGGTGCATGACTATTGCCGCGAATATGAGAAAATGATTGTTGATGCCGGCGGTATCGACCTGATGTTGCTTGGAATAGGAAGAACAGGCCATATCGGCTTTAACGAACCCGGTTCCGGACGTAATACCCGGACACGCATCATCACGCTCGATCCGGTTACACGGCAGGAAGAAGCAGATCAGTTTCAGGGATTTGTAAATGTGCCGCGCAGAGCGATCACAATGGGAATTGATTCAATTTTAAGTGCCAGGAAAATCATTTTAACCGCGTTTGGAGAGTATAAAGCCAAGGCTATTCAAAAAACTGTCGAAGATGATCCTGACAGTCACGTCCCTGCATCATTCATTCAATTGCACAACAATGCCAAAATCATCATCGACAGAAGTGCTTCTGCATATCTGATCAGGACTAAAACACCCTGGTTATTAGATAGCCTCGACTGGACTGACGACCGTTTGGTGCGAAAAGCGGTGCTTTGGTTATGCGGACGTACAAAAAAGCCGATTCTAAAGCTTACCGGGAAAGATTACAACGATAATGGATTAAGCGATCTTTTGGCAATTGTAGGTGCGCAGTACAAAATAAACATCAAAGTATTCAACGACTTGCAACATACGATAACCGGATGGCCAGGTGGCAAACCAGGTGTTGAGGATACATTCAGACCTGAACGCGCCGAACCGGCTCAAAAACGGATCGTTATTTTCAGTCCCCATCCCGACGATGATGTAATCTCGATGGGCGGAACCTTGCTCCGTTTAGTAGAACAGGGTCATGATGTTCACGTTGCCTACCAGGTATCCGGAAATTTTGCGGTGTCGGATGAATACGTAACCCGGTTCCTCGATTTTCACCACGAATATATTGGCTATTACGACTATAACAACGAAAAGGCAGAAGAGCAACAACAAAAGGTTCTCTCTTTTATCAAAAATAAAAAAGAGAATATGATTGATATTCCAGACCTTAATAAAGTGAAGAGTCTGATAAGGAGAATGGAAGCACGGTCAGCCTTACGCTATTTTGGGATTCCTGATGC
>JAAFHB010000111.1:17522-21914 GCA_010906965.1 Mariniphaga sp.
CCTGTCAGCGAAAAAGATGTGAATATCATTATTGATCTTCTTGAAGAAGTTAAACCGCACCAGATATTTGCTGCCGGTGACTTGTCAGATCCGCACGGAACACACCGCGTTTGTCTCGATGCCATTTTGATTGCACTCGAACATGTGAAGATGGAAGATTGGATGACAAACTGTTGGGTTTGGTTATACCGTGGTGCATGGGCCGAATGGGAAGCCGACGAAATCGAGATGTCGGTTCCGATTAGTCCGATCGAACTTTCCAGAAAACGGGAGGCAATCCTCAGACATCAATCTCAGAAAGAGGGCGCTATGTTTATGGGTGAAGATGAACGTGAATTCTGGGAAAGAGCAGAACAGCGCAATCGGAGTACCGCTAAATTGTACGATGAATTAGGGATGGCCGAATATGAAGCGATGGAAGCTTTTGTAAAGTATTATCCATGATATTGATTAAATTCGCACGCTCTCTTCTTATGAAAAGGTAGAGAGCATGCGAATTTTCATAAAAAATCAATTGTATATTTTACCCGTGGATATAAAGAAAGGCTATTCATTTGTTTTTTTGCTGTTAATCCTGATTATCGAAACAGCTAACTGTCTGGCCGATAATCCTCCTGCAAAAGAGTTTCGTGGGGTTTGGATTGCCACCGTAAACAATATCGATTGGCCATCAGCACCCGGTTTACCTGTAGCAGTTCAGAAACGGGAACTGACTGAATTAATTGAGCGTATCGACCGGCTTAATTTGAATGTGGTGATCTTTCAGGTAAGACCTGCCTCCGACGCATTTTACCCATCGGAGATTGAACCCTGGTCGCACTTTCTAACCGGCAAACAAGGACTGGCCCCCGCCACTTTTTTCGATCCACTTGCCTTTGCCATTGAGCTTTGCCATTCGAAAGGGATGGAATTACATGCCTGGTTCAATCCTTTCAGGGTACGTAACAACGGCTATTACGAACTCGCGCCTGGCAGTTTTGCCGCTATGAATCCGCAATACACCCATTTGTTCGACAATAAGCTTTTCCTCGACCCCGGTATCCCTCAGGTAAGAAATCATATCGTTAAAGTGATCATGGAAGTCGTTCGCAAATACGACATCGATGCGATTCATTTTGATGATTACTTTTATCCTTACCCAATCAGAGGCAGAAAATATCCCGACACAAAAACATTTAGTACATACGGGAAAAAATTTTATCCCAATAAATTAGGTGACTGGCGACGCGAAAACATCAATAAATTTATTTCAGTACTCCACGATAGTATAAAAGCATATAAGCCAACTGTAAAGCTGGGTGTCAGCCCATTTGGAGTATGGCGAAATAAAAGTGACGATCCAAACGGTTCGCCGGGAGTTAAGGCCACTACCTCGTATGACGATTTATATGCTGATGTTTATAAATGGCTCGCCAACGACTGGATCGACTATGTCATCCCTCAATTATACTGGGAACAAGGAAATATATTTGGAGATTTCACAGTATTGGCCAAATGGTGGAACGACCATTGCTTCGGAAAGCCGCTTTACCTTGGACAAGCCTTGTATAAATCGGCAGGGTATACGAAGGTATTCACAAATCCGACAGAGATCAGCGAACAGATCAGCATATTACGAAAATTCGAAAATGTAGGAGGCTTTGCACTTTACAGCGCCTCACAACTGACCCAATTATCGGGTGTTGTACTTACAGAATTCAACAGTAATCTGTTGCGAACGAAAGTAGATACTCCGCATAATACAAGACCTGTAATAGTAGCAAAAAACATTGCCCCTCCAATTCAACCTATGCCTGTTGCCGAAAAGACACTTATCGCTGACAAAACCACGATTGCCGAAATGGTCAACACAACCTACAATTCAATAATCAACACAGAAATACCTATTCCTGAACAATTTACCGTGAGCAAAACCCGCAAGGGGCTTGAGATTTCGTGGGTAACTACACCGTCAGTCCACGACAAAGATTTAAAGTTCTCGGTGATGATTTTCGAACCGATATCAGGTGGCGGATACATTAATAAGGTATTTAAAACAACCGAAGAAAAAAAAGTACTTATCCCGCGGAAATCAGATTTCGATCCGTCGAAAGTGCTCTTTGGAATCGTTTCGACCAACGAAAATGGATTTCAAAGTCCATTCCCAAAATTGTTCCGAATTAAAGGGAAGCGAATAATTTTCAATTAAGCATTAAAAGGAATCAGGTCAGGGTTGAACCGATTCCGATCGGACGTTCAGACAGCTTTTAGCGAAATCTAACAAAAGAACGAATAGTTTGCCGATCGAAAAGATGGTTAATTTTGATTTGCGATTCGACATCGGGCAGAATGCTTTTGACATTGAATCGGATACCCTTCGTAAAGAAAAACTGAAACAAATTCTTCAGACATTTGACCCCTCAAAAACGGAAATTATTTTTCCTGAAATTCAGCACAGGTCTAAACTATGTCGAAAACCAGGACAATAAACTACTTCGTTTCCTTATCATAGAGCGATTTATCACCGGTTCTGATTCGTATTGATTGTTCAATTTGAGTTACAAAAATTCGACCATCTCCGCTTTCGCCCGAATAGGCTGATTTAAGAATCGCATCAATTGATTTCTCCACATTGACATCGCGCACAACAAAGGAGATATACACCCGGTCGATCGTGTTAACATCGTAGGCAACACCCCTGAAAATCAATCCCTGCCTTGCTGTACCCTGCCCTTTTACCTCCCACCACGATAGGAAATCAATATCGGCTTCGTGCAATGTTTTCCTCACACTTTCGAATTTTGCCTTGCGAACAATGGCTTCAATTTTTTTCATAAGTATCCGTTTTTATAATCTTGATAAAATGATGTCCTCTATTTATAAACATAAACCTCATCAACAGATCTGTTGACTATTACAAGTACAAATATTGTTATTTAATCATTAACCACCTGCAAGATACAAAAATTTCTTCGCGCAATTACAAAGCACAAAAAAGCCGGGAGACAAATCCCGGCTTTTAAATGAAGAGCAAAATTGATTAGGACTATTCCGATTCATTATAGGCAATTTCGTTGTGCTGCGAGATATCAAGACCTGCAGTCTCTTCTTCGTCTGTAGCACGAATTCCCAGGGTTTTCTCAACTACTTTGAAAAGAATAACAGTGAGCACACCAGAATAAAGAATTGTTGCACCGATCGCTATCAACTGGATTCCCAACTGTTTTGGATTTCCGGCAAATGCGCCGCTGTAAGCGGATTGAATAAGAGGAGATGCAAAAAGACCGGTTGCAATGGCTCCCCAGATTCCGCCAATACCATGAACTCCGAAAGCATCAAGTGAGTCATCGTATCCAAGTTTCCCTTTCACGACGCTGACCATGAAGAAACAGAATACAGAGACCAGCAATCCGATGATAATAGCACTTCCAACGCCTACGAAACCAGCGGCTGGGGTAATGGCAACAAGACCGGCGACAGCGCCTGTTGATATACCCACTACGGTAGGTTTTTTGTTAATAATCCAGTCAAGCAAAGCCCATGATAGTGCGGCAGAAGCTGCTGCAATATGAGTTACAAGGAAAGCGCTTGCGGCAAGCCCATCAGCTGCCAATCCACTACCGGCATTAAAACCGAACCATCCAAACCAAAGTAAAGCGGCACCAATCACAACAAAAGGGATGTTATTCGGAGGTGTAATATGCTGGCCATTCGGCAATTTACGTTTTCCAAGCATTACTGCCATTACCAAAGCGGCAATACCTGCATTGATATGAACAACGGTTCCACCGGCAAAGTCAAGTGCGCCCAGTTTAAACAACCAACCATCGGCTGACCATACCCAGTGAGCAACAGGATTATAGACAACAATTGCCCAAAGAAGTGAAAAAATCAGGAATCCTCGGAATTTAATGCGTTCTGCAAAAGCTCCAATAATAAGGGCAGGCGTAATGACAGCAAACATACACTGGAACAAAACGAAAACAAGATGTGGAATACGCTCGGTAGCCTGTGAGATATAGTAAGGACTCACATCGTTAATTCCGATCCCGCTCAGAAAAGCCCAGTCAAATCCACCAATATAAGGAGCCAAAGCTCCGGTGGACGAACCAAATGCATTGCTATAACCAAATACAACCCATTCGATACTGATAACAGCAGTTAGAATAAAACATTGCATCAGGATGTTAAGAATATTTTTAGTCCGCACCAGACCACCATAGAATAGTGCAAGTCCGGGAATTGTCATCAACATTACAAGTGCAGTTGCAACAATCATCCACGCCGTATTTCCTGCGCTAATAAATGGCTCTGGTGTGGCAGCCACTACCGGAACGATTGCTTCAACTGCTTTAGTTACAACCGCTGTTGAATCCTGTGCAAAAGTAAGAACTGGTAAAACCATTGATAATC
>JAAFHB010000503.1 GCA_010906965.1 Mariniphaga sp.
CCCACCATGCAAAATTAGCCGGAAAAAAATATTTTCCAACATACCGTAACTAATTAATTTTCAACAAGTTTTTTTTTAAGCCGAATCGCTGTCAATCGCCCGAATCTGATCAATCATTATATCACAGTCTTGTTCCAGATTTGCCATACCTTTCTGTAAATGAATTCTTAAAATTTCAGAATCCATTTTAACGTTAGTCGTTATCGGGCAAACAATCGTTGAAGGATGAGGTATTTTGTTTAGTAAATTTGTCTGAACGGTCATTACAGGTCTGGTTTTACCAGGCTCAGTGCCAATCTGAGGGTTTAAATCTGCAATCCATATTTCAAATTGTTTAATTGCCATATTCTATTCCCTCGAAATCTTCAAGTACCGACATTGAATCAATTTTAACCAAATCAGATTCACTACGAAGCTTTTTTTCAAGAATCGTCCGGCTTTGAAATCTGTTATAATATTGAATAGCCTCATTGATGTATCTATTACGAGGTTTCTTAATCCGTGAAAGTAACCTTTCGGTTTCTTCGAAGATGGAATCGTCAATTTTTAAGGATACTGTTTTCATGTTAGAAATTTTACATCACAAAGGTATATCATTTTAGTATATCATTCAAGAATATTTTTCAAAATTGACACAGTAATCAATTGTCCATAAACTTATCGTCTCGGATCACCTTTCACGGGTAGTTTGGCCAGTTTCTCGACTTCAATAGATGGGTGGCCAAATTCAGCAACCACTTTCCCCAGAATCAGGTAAACGCCATGTCCGGCAAATGGCCAACTCTTCAGACTCTGCGGAAAGTGAACCGTCTCGAAGAACTCACCGGAAAGATCCAAAAAACTACCGAAATGCATCAGCTCGCGCTTCGAAGTACTCACGTATTTAATCGTTACGAGCAGTCCTACCATACGTACCGTTTTTCCGATGTGACTGGTCAGATCATTTGCCATCACTTCGCCCCGAAAACTGGTCTGCAGCAAATCGAACCACGACATCGTCACCGGAAAGCCAAGCAGTTCAATCTCGTCGTAGGCTGCCTCAACAAATGACTGTTCCATACTTGGCAATTCCCATTTTTTTGAGGGAATATCAAATAACCGGTTTGGAATATTTTTAACATGCTTGCTAAGCAACATATGGGCTTCCCACAACAATTGCATCTTCGGTTTACCGATAAACCGAAATGAGCCCAGGCGGATCAACAGTACAAGATGTTCGATTCCGATCGAAACACGGTGCAAAAAATCCTCGAGCGACAGGAATTCACCGTTATGCATCCGCTCACTCACCAGCTGACGCTGAAAATTGTGCTCAAGATTAGCCACTAAATTGAATCCGAGGTAAATTCGGTCCTCATAAATCGTTGTTTCTTCGAGGCTTTTATTGACGCAAGGCAGTTCAATGCGGCCGCCACACCGCCTGGCTTCGTTCACATAAACCCAGGTACGGTAGAATCCTCCAAAATTATTAATCACAGCGACCATAAACTCAAGCGGATAGTGGGCTTTCAGGTAGAGGCTCTGAAAACTCTCCACCGCGTACGAAGCGGAATGGGCTTTCGAAAAGGAGTATCCTGCAAAACTCTCTATCTGTCGCCAAACCTCCTTTGCTGTCTCATCGGGGCGACCCAATGCCCGGCAATTTTCAAAAAACCGGTCAATGATGCGCTGAAACTCGCTCTTCGAACGGAATTTTCCACTCATGGCCCGGCG
>JAAFHB010000112.1 GCA_010906965.1 Mariniphaga sp.
ATTGTTGTCCCTTTTACAACAACAGAAGCACCGGGAAGCGTCTGACCTTTTTCATCGGTCACTTTACCGGAAATTGATTTTTTTTGGGGTTGTTCAACTTCAGACTTTAGTTTTTGTGGAAGTCCTCCTATCTTAGGTGATGAAATCACGATCTGACGGTCGTAGATTTTGAAGGTGTTGTCTGTTCCCTTAAACAACTCAGACAAAATATTTTCTACATTCTGATCAGTTACATCTATACTAACTTTTCGGTTAACATCGATGATGTCTTCATTGTAAAATAAGACAAACTCACTCTTTGATTCAATCTGTTTAAAAGCTTCTTTGACAGTAACTTCATCAAGTTTCATGCTCAATTTCGTCTGCTGTGAATAGGTGCTGGCTGAAACACCCAGTAAACCTGCAAAGAAAAATGCAAATAGTAGTTTCATCTTTTTAAATAGATTTCCTGCGCTTCCGCTTTGGAAGCGAGAATTAATACACTTTTTTTCCATAAATTTGAATGTTTGTTTTAAGCGTTGATATTTATTTGACGTTTATAATTAAGTCCGGGGAATGTTCGTAGCATTCTCCGGATCGTTATTTTATCTCATAGGCAAAGCTTCCGTTTTACTTTTTACCATAACTTTATCGCCTTCAATAATATAGGTAATAGGCGCTGCGTCTGAAACAACCTTCATCACCGCTTCGAGCGAATCCTTCAGGTCGAGTTTCCCGCTGATTTTCCTGTTCATCTCCACACTGGATTCAGTCACAAATCGAACATTGTAATACTTCGAAAGCTTTTCAAATACATTGAGAATGCTTTCCTGTTTAAACTCAAGCAACCCTTCTTTCCATGAGGTGTAATATTTGACATCGACTCCAGATTCAACAACCGTTTTTTGATTTAATTTATTGAATATTGCTTTTTGGAAAGGTACAAGTTTGATTTCTTTATTCAGAAAATTGATTGTACTGTTTTCTTTCATTGACACTGAACCCTCAACTAAGACGACTTCGAGTTCATTCTCTGAATCATTGTTCTTCATGTTAAATTCCGTTCCCAAAACGGTAACATTGATATTGTCAGCACTCACAATAAATGGAATCCCTTTGTTTTTAGCTACAGCAAAATAAGCCTCCCCTTTGAGGAATACTTTACGGTCTTTACCTGAAAACTTCTGTGGAAAAATAAGCCGTGAACCGGCATTCAACCAGACTTTTGTACCATCAGACAATAGAATATCCGATCGCATACCAGAAGGAACAACAATCTGAGCCATTGCGTTTTGGTCTGTTTTTGTGTCGCAATTGATGGTACTGTCTTTGTCTATTCTGATTTGGTTTCCTGAAGCATTAAACTGAATATCGGTGTGTTTTTTTACAAGTGCAATTTCTTCGCCATTCGCTAAAGTCAATATGGATTCCTTTAAATTGGAAATTGGAATTTTAAAATCAGAAAACTGATTATCATTTGGGGTGAAGTAAAAATAAGGAATTGCAGTTGCAACACACATAAACACAACAAAAATAGCAGCATACTTCATAACCCTTAAAAAGCGAACTTTTCGTGCTGATCTCTGATGAAGTGAATAATACTGTTCAATATTTCTATAAACAGTACTGATACTGGCTTCATCTATTTCTGCAACTTTAAAATTGAGCGAGGTTACTATTTTCTTTGCAATGTCAATCTCCTCTGACAATTGCGGATTCTCAAGAACAAAATTTTCCCATTTGTCCTTATCTCTTCCTCTTTTTACCCAATTGATGAAATCAATATCCCAGGTAAAATCTTCAACCGAATATTTTTTGTAGTTTTTTTCCACTCTATGAAAGCTTTTGAACACTAAGTCCTGCTTTCCTATTTTTGTGGACACTAAAAAAGCATGTTAAAAAACATGTTTTTAACGAAACCGGAATAAAAACAAAATCGGGAGTTTCATTTCACCCTCAATAGTCTCTCTTAACAATTTTATAGTTCTAAATATTAACTTCCTGGCGGAGTCGTATTTCAAATCCATCAGATCACAAATCTGTTCATATTCCAGCCCACTATCATATCGCAGGTAAATAATCTCTCTTTGATGGTCGCTCAATCTACTCAGTGCCTTCAGAAGCGCCTTTTCTTTAAATGTTGAATTCTCCTTTCTCTCAATTTCTTCTTCCAAAGAAAAAGAAGCATCAAATTTCAAAACGTCTGTCTCCAGAGATTCAATTTTCCTTGTTCTGCCCAATCCTTTTAATATTGAATTTTTTAAAGCCTTGAACAAATAATACCTGATATTTTCTGTTTCGCCAAGTTTTGTACCCGCCTGAATAAGTTTACAAAAAACCTCCTGGATACAATCTTTTATAAAATCAGGGTCATCTTTAAATTTGATGCCATACTGAAACATAGAATTGAAATTCTGGAGATAGACATCAGTAAGGGCTGATTTATCGCCAGCTTTAAACTTTCTCCATATTTCAACATCTTTTTCCAATCTCTACATTTTTAGGTGGAACAAAAGTAGAAAATTATTACTGGTAATTGCTTCAAGATACTGATCAACCAGACGGGAACAAGGTTTAATTTTTTTGCCCTCAGCTTTTTATTCCCGCAACGAATTAGCAGATAACATAATGGGATTGAAGTCGATTTGCAGATTTCAATCCCATTTCATGAACTATAAAAACGTGTCTGGAGACAATCTATTTAAACTTAAATGTACTAATAGAGAATGGCTTAACTGTTACGCGCATACTATTGTTGATGAATTTTAATGGTGATAAATCTTCCTCTATCAAATTGGTTTCTGAAGCCTGATTAATCATCATAAAAGAATTGACAGTTTCGTCGATTTCATTTCTATCAAGAGAATAGAATCTGGCTGTAAATGAATCATCTTCCTCGCTTTTCTTTAAAGCGGAAATGACAGTTAAGTCGCCCTTGGTGCTGAAAAAACTTTGTTTTTCGGTAAGTGGTCTGTTTTGAGCCCGAATTGGATCAAGAACTGTATATAGCTTATTTTGTGATTGCTTACCTTCACGAAAACCATTTTTCCACCCCGGTTCATGAACAAATAGAGAAAAAGAAAAATGATGATCACCAAGCTGCAAATATTCATTCCCTTCACCATGACAACTTTTCCTTGAAGCAAAAAGTATGGGTTGTATTAATGTTTTGGAAGTCGGATGAGTTGTTGGATCAAGATAATCAAACGCGATAACGCTGGAACTGATTGTTGTGCCAAACTGGTCGTCAGAGGCATTCACCCAATCGACCATGGTTCGTGGATGAACCAGCTTGCAATCTGTGTTATAAATGTTCCCAGCCGGCCCTTTCAATTCATCTTTACCAACCTCAACAACCCCCATAGGAACTTCATAGGTAATTTTGGATGAATTCATATTTAATGGAAACGCTGCTCTGAATTCCCGATAAAGTATTCCTTCCCAGTTTTTAATGTCAATTTCAAAATCGATCCGTTTTATCTGGTGATATACTATTATCGTTTCTTCAACTACCGCAAAACGCACTGGTTGACGGAATTTAAAAGCAGTAAATACAGGACCTTCTTCCACCTTTTCCCAGAAAGTATTGTAATTTCCCGTTTTATCAAATCCCTGCATCGTTGGTTGTTGAACATCAGAAAACTCTCCTGCCCCATTACCAACAGACTGCATCGTAAAAACTTCTCCCAAAGTAAACTTTGATGTTTCAATCACCTCTTTACCAAGCTTTTTATCGAATAACTTTTCGATTCCGCCCTTTCCAAAACGAATTGAAAAAAATTGATTTTCAAAATCGGGATTAAAATCCGAAGTTTTTGGTTTTTCTATCTCCTTTGTGGCTTTTACATAGTAGGTACTGTATCCTACTGATGGGATATCAGAGACGATAAAGGATATGACGCATGATTTCAGTGAGCCATCATCAAAATTTTGAGATTGGCTTAGTTGAATACTTACGGGATTTTTTGAAGCATCAAATAGGTTAATACCAAAGGCCTCCCCTTTTTTGAACATGTATTGACATTTCACTGGATCATTTCGTTTCCAGTTCAATCCATTAAAGACTACCAGCGGAACCTCAGTTCCCTGAAAATCAATTTTAGAAGAAATTCTTTGAAGTGAACTTTCCAAAACAGCTAACGCTTCATCACGTGATTTGACAAATTTACTCAGGAAAAGCCGGTCTGTTATTTCGCCTCCTTTACCACCCCATCCGTGATCCGGATAGATTTTGGCTTGCCAGGCTTCGTTGATCTTGCCCTCATCATAATTTCTGAAATTTCCATCGATCATTGCGTTGATGGCTGAGAATTTTTCAGCATCAGGAAGCAGAATGTCAGCCTCTCGACTAGCAGATATGGCATAATGGTGTGAAGGACCATGTATATAAAGCCAAACATCTGGCCGTTCGCCCGAAATGTTTTTAATTTTCGATGAGTTTTCACGTATCACTTTTAAACAACTATTCATATTACCATATCTAAAGGGAGGCAAATTAACTTTCAATACCACCCCTTCTATATTTTCAATATAGCGGATGCTATTCCAAAGACTTATAAATGGATCACAATTTTTAACTGGTTTTTGATCCCAGCCGAATTCATAGTTTAACAGTGCCGGAATGAGTATTTTTTTTGAATTATCAGCATAGTATTTTCCCCAAAACAATACTTCCTTTGCCATTTCTGCAATTGCTATTTGATCTTCTTTAGCTAAAATATTGTAGAATTCGATATAATGCCCAGATGAAAACATTGTAACATTAGAACTGTCGGGACTATACCAATTAAAAACACCTTTTTCATGCCGACTGACAAACATATTCTTCACCCCCGATTTTGACAATATTTGCGACATTTGAAGAGTACGTCCAGGTACATCCGAATTATAATAGGTATCTGATTTATACCCGTTAAAATTATTTGTTAGCCACTTTTTGCCCAGGTATAACTGTCTTACCAAAGATTCGCCACTGTACATTTCTTCATAAGGTTGGGTATAGGTGGCTCCAATGAGTATACGTCCTTCATCAAGCCCCTTCTGTATTTCTCCCTTTTTATCCGGATGCCGATTGAGATACTCAATAATTATGGAGGTTTGTTCGATATCCATCTTGAATTCAGGGTCTTCTTTTAGTCTTTTCAGAAAGGGTGTCATCCAAAGTGTATCCCGCATGATGATGCACTTCTCCACCTCGTCAACCCACCCAAGATCCTGATGAGTCGTTATCGATAAATTTATTTCACCCTTTGAGCAAACCGAACCGGATACTTGTTTTAGCAAGTTAAATGTTTCATTGTCACACTTCAATATTCCGTTGGACACCTGTGAATCTGCGCCTAACGAACAATAAAGAAATATAAATAGTAAAATGAATGTTTTCTTCATAATGAAAATTTATTGAATGTGCAGTTTGATCGTCTCGATGGCGTGATGCCCCATTTTGAGAACAAGATCTTTACCACTTCCCGGAATTGATTTATCCTCTTCTTCAATTAAGTTAGTCAGCTCCGCTTTTTGAAATGGTTTATATACTGATATTTTCGCGTCAGAATCTTTCCCTTCCATGTCGTAACAACGCACGATCACCTGATTGTCGTCGTCACACTTTTTGATGGTACTCAAAACGAGGTTTTTATTCTCAACCGATATAAAGCTCATTGTTTCAGCCATAGCACCGTTATTAATTCCCGGTTTAACTGTTATTGCCTTCAAGGGTTGGTTCGATTGGGTTCCTGCCCGGTATCCATTCTTCCAGTCACCAGGGTGTGAATAAATCGAAAAATTGTAACTGTGGTCACCTGGTTGCAAATAATAATTCCCTTCTCCATGGCAGCTTTTACGACTGGCAAGCAAAACGGGTTGCAGAATTGCATATCCCGCAGGATTTGAGGTAGGATCGATCCAGTCGAAAACAGCCACATCGGAACTTATCGTGATTCCTGTTTTGCCATCGGATGCAGAGAACCAATCCTGAACTTCGCGCGGATGAACCTGGGCGCAAGGGGTACTGTAAATCTGTGATTGTTTTGAAAAACCTGCAGCACCTGCGATTTCATCCTATCCGACTCTCACGACTCCCATTGGCACCTCGTAAGCAACTTCCGATTTAGACTGATTCACAGGGAAAGCCAGCCTGAACTCCCGATAACGCTCTCCATCAAAGCCTTTCAATTCAACATGGACATCAATCCGCTTGATCGTTTTATACAGAATCACCTGTTGCTCAACTGTTACATGATTGATCTCCTTTGTGAATTGATAAACATCACGAATCGGTCCACTGGAAACGAGCGACCATGACTGACGATAACTGCTCAATTTTTCGAAACCCTCCATCATGGGTTGCTGGACATCGGTAAATTCGCCCGCTCCATTGCCAACTGATTGCATCGTAAACAATTCTGCACCGAGGAACTTATCTGTCTTTAAAACATGAACTGATAATTCTTTGTCAAATAATGATTTGATACCGCCATCAGCAAATTCGACTTTATAAAATAAATTCTCATAAGCTGTACTGGAAATATTTTTAGTGTTTGAATAGGATGCTGGTTTACCTTTCTCGATGTAATAGGTTTTATAGCCAACAGACGGAACGTGTTCGGCAACAAACAAAAAGGTAACCACTTCGTCTTTATTACCGACAACCTGGTGTTCATCGATCAACTGATAAGGAATTTCAATCCCCTTTTCATCTATAAGCCTGAATGTATTTTGCTCATTACCCTCAACATCAAGCGTGAATTTCACCAAATCGGTCCGTTCCCACGACAATGGATTAAACACGATTACAGGAATGGCAGCTTTTGAAAAATGAATCCGTGAAGCAATGTTGGTCATTGACTTGTTCAGGACGTCGGATGCGATGGATCGTGCTTTTTCGAAAGATGTCCGGAAAGCCCGGTCTGTCAAATCGCCATGCTTGCCACCCCATCCATGATCGGGATAGATCGCATTTTCCCAAGCTGTGGTAAACGATACCTGCGGATAGTTGTCGAATGAACCTTTTTGAAGTGCATCAAAGGTTGCAAACTTTTCGGCTGCAGTAAGTAAGCGTGAACCTTCTCTGGATGCCTTGAGCGCTTTCTGGTGCGAAGGTCCGTGTATATAAAGCCATACATCAGGTCGTTCACCGGATATTTTATCAAAATCCGGGTTCCCTCTTGTAGCTTCGTCCATCCATTCTGTAGCTGTTGAATATTTTATGGAAGGTCGTTTCAACGAGGCTGATTTTGAATTCCAATCCTTAAAGAACGCGTCATAATCAGGTGGGGTAGCAAAGTCGTGCGAATAAAGAAACGGGAACTCCGGATTTATTTTCCTTGTTTTGAAATACTTGTTCCAGTCCACAATCATAGTTGTAAACGCTTTAGTGAGCGAATCAATATTTGTGTTGGCTTGCCGAACCGGAATACCAGCCTCGTCATACTGACCGGGTGTAAAGCAGGTAATATAACTCCCGTCAGGACTATACCACTTATATATTCCGGGCTGATGACGGCTAAACTGCATATACGGAATACCTGATTTGGAAAGTATCTGCGCCATTTGCAACGATCGGCCCGGAACATCCTCATTCCAGTAAGTTTTAAAATCGCAACCCGGCAAGGTCTTTTTCAGCCATTTGCGTCCGAGATATGTTTGCCGGATCAATGATTCGCCGTCATACATCGATTCGTAAGGTTGCTTGTAGGTAGCTCCCCATTCGAGACGGCCCTCACGGGTATATTTAAGTATTTCATCAATCGATTCCGGATGCCTTTGAAGATATTCCCTGAGGCTCAGTCCATCTTCAACCGAAAACCTGAATTGGGAATTCGTTCTTAACCTTTCCAGCACAGGCGTTATCATTTTCACGTCACGGAACTCAACACACTTGCCTATGCTGTCCATCCAGGCAATATCCTGATGAGAAGATGGGATAACACTAATTGTTCCTCCTTTGAAATAGGAATAATCACCGATCTTCGACGAAGACTCAGATTGGCCTATAACGGTTAAAGCGCAACTGAACAGCATGCTAACTGAAATTAAAAGGAAACGGACTTTATACGAAATAGGACTGAATGTCTTCATCATTGATATTTTTAAGTTAATCATCATTGAAATTTTATTTTTATCTGAAATTCCGTGCCGTATCAATCATCATTTTCAGGTTTTCAGAGGGTGTAACGGGAGGAATCGCACAACCGGCATTGAGGATAAACCGGTTTGAATGTTGATAGGCCGTCAATAATTCAAGCGTCTTTTCCCTGACGGAACCGACTGTGCCTAAAGCCAACACACCGCTTGGATCAATATTCCCTATGAAAGTTGTTGTATTACGGATGGTGCTGTAAATTTTGGAAATATCTGTTTTATAATCCAATTCAAAAGCGTCAGCTCCGGTTAATAGCATATGATCCAGGATAACATCCGTATTACCGCAAATATGTAATGTATATGCAACACCTGACTTATGAGCAACATCTACAATTTTCTTTTCGTATGGCATCGCAAGTTTCAGATACATTTCGGGCGAAATCATTTCGGGACCTGCCGGGCTGTCACCATTCGAAACCATATCACAACCGGTTTGAGCCATTAATTTAATAAACTGCGAGCTGGCATCCGTGCAATATTCAAGTAATGATTCGAGTTGTTCGTCTGTCCCCATCATTAAATCGAGCATCCAGTTTTGAGCCCCGCGCATCATGCTTGCCAGCGAAAAGGGAGCCTGGTCGCAGTTACCACGAATATAGATTTCATCTTTATAATAGTCCTTTAGCAGTCTGACAGCTTCAAGCCAAATCTGGATATACCTGTAATCTTCTACTTTAGCTGGTTTAAGATGAACCACATCTTCCAGATTATCCAGATTACCAATATGAGTTCGGGCAGGATCGTCCACCGGAAAATCAACCGGCACACCTACTGCACCCGCAAGCGTAACGGTGTCGATATCTATAAGAATGCCGTCGTATTTATATTTATCAACCGAAGCCATAAAGCATTCAGCGATCAGCTTAGGATCATTACGATATTGCTCCATTGTAACCCCATGTTCCCTGGCAGCCATCATAAAATTATGGAGCATCACCGGAACTTTATCCGTTTTTTCGCCTCTTAAGGCAGCACTTATTCTTTCATATCCGTTCATAGCAAATGAATTATAACAATTTGACAATCTTAATATTTTCCAAACGCATTAACTAGCTCCGCCACACGCCTTACCCTGCTTTCGAGGCCATCGGGAGGCACCTGGTCAGCTGCACCAAGCACATATCGTGGCTCTTTCACCATTATGGCAAGCAGATTTTTAACATGCCTTTCAAATTCTTCATCGCTTACACAAGCAGTGAAATAAACTCCCGGGATTCCACCCCAAAGGATACTTTTTGAATCTCCCGCAAAATCTGCGAGATCTTCAAATTTTAAATCACCTACCGGATACGGGGTCAATGCTTCAAGTACCGAAAATCCCACTGCGGCTTCCTGCTGGAGTAATCCTGCCAGCGTACCATCAATATGGATGAAGGAATATTTCCCAGCATCCCTGATTTTGCCAGTCCATTCTTTCTGATAGTCATACATATAAAGTTCAAAAAGGTCAGGGCCCACCATTTCAGACGACAGATTTTCAGGGATCATCAATACTTCAGCAGGACTATCAACCGCTATCTGTGCCGCCTGATCAAATGCCTTTTTCATCGTGTCGAGAAGATCCTGAAATTCAACGGGCGTAGTCAATGCGGCCATTGTTAATGACATCACGCCAGCTTCAAGCGCTAAAAGGTGCATAAAAGGGCTCTTAGGCAAATAGCATAAAACGACACCCTGATCTCCAACCTGTTTCAGTCGTTGTCTGGCAAAATCATAATCAGCTTCAAACTTACAGTTTTCATAAATAAACTTCATGACGGGAATGTCCGTTTCCGATTTCATAAAATGCTCAACAGGTCCTTCAGAAAAGGAGGTTGGAATATATTCCCAGCATTCGCGAACCGAGCCGACAGGTGTAATTATTTCTTTGAACCGTTTATGCCCCTCATTCCATTCCCGGACTTCACATTTTTCGTAGATTTGTTTATAAGGAAAATAACCCTGCAGATAAAAGCCTACACCCAGTTCACGGTGCCATTGAATATATTCAGCTGATTTAATGAACTCCTTTGGCTTTAGCCCGCGTATTATTAATGAATTTGCCCAGTAATCAAGGTCACCGCACCAGGGAACCTGATCGGGCCGTTCTCCTTTTAGAATTGCAAGTATTCTTTCCCGTGGTGTCATTTGTATGAATGGTAATGTGTTAGAGTATAATGGTTAATTGGATAATTCATTAATAATGTCAGTTTTCAAAATATTTCAGCATTCTGTATTTCTAAACTAACCATTAATAAAGCACTTCTTTTTCAATTTGTTCGAGCGTTTTTCCTTTCGTTTCGATGATGTATTTCTTTAAATAAACAAACCCGATGAAGGTAGTTATCGCTAAAAAGATAAAAGCATAGCTCATTCCCTTTTGTTGTGCAGCCTGAGTTACCCCAAAGAATCCGATTACTATAGGAAAGAGAAAATTCAGGGATGCACTAACCACCCAATTCGCAAATGAACCAATTGAAGCTCCCCTTGACCTGATCACATTTGGAAACATTTCGGACAATAGCACCCAAATAACAACTCCCTGTGATGCTGCAAAAAAAGCAATGTAGGCTACCAGCAATCCCACCAGCCAATAACCACGAATATCTCCTGTAAGCAAACCGTAGGCAAAAAAACCAAGAACGAATACCATTCCCAATTGTCCGAATAACAAAAGTTTTTTCCTTCCTACCTTGTCAATGATCGTCATAGCAATAAGGGTGAAAATAAGATTGGTAACGCCTAAAATTACACTTTGGATCATCGACGAATCACTTGAAAAACCGGCAATACTGAATATTTGTGAAGAATAATAGAACACGACTCCAATTCCGGTAAGCTGGCTAAAAATACCCACAAATATACCGATAAAGGTTATTTTCCGGTACGGCTTCTTAAATAAGTTTATTCTTGCACTGGCATTTTCAATATTGATAGATTCCTGAATATCAAGAATCGTCTGTTCCGTATCTATTTCATGGGACGATAAATCCTCAATATTTTTCTTTGCTTCGGCGATACGCCCCATCTTTACCAACCAACGGGGACTCGTTCGAATCACCAAAAGCATCAGGAAGAAAGCAACGGCAGGAAGAGCACCACTAAAAAGCATCCAGCGCCAATTCTGATCGCCAATATTCAGCAACAAGTAATTGGATATTAGTGACAATAGAATCCCGGTCACAATGGCCAGTTGAAATGTACCTGCCAACACTCCCCTGTGCTTTGGCGGAGAAATTTCGGAAATGTAAACCGGACAAAGTACGGACGCACCGCCAATCGCAAGACCGCCAATAAACCGGAAAATAATAAAGACGCTGATATTTGTTGCCAATCCGCATCCCACAGATGATGCCAAAAACAAAATAGCCAATAGTTGCAATAGCCGCTTTGAACCATATATATCGCCGGGTTTACCGATCAGGATGGTGCCCAAAATACATCCGATCAAAGCAGAACTAACGGTCCAACCCTGCAATGCCGGAGACAACTGAAAGTACTTTACCAGATCGAGCATGGCCCCATTGATGATAACAGTGTCGTAGCCAAATAGCAAACCGCCCAAAGCAGCTGCAAAAGTGCATTTTAAAAGAACTTTATTCATTTTATTTAGTATTCAGCATTAAATCAATCCGCTTCATCATCTCCATCATCGATCTTCCGTTGTGATAGGGGCATTTCCACGGATCAATTTTCCAGTCGTTGCGGTAATATGGCGAAGGATCATCTTCCGGTTCAACCAGGTATGGAACTCCCAAACGGTTCAGTTTGGTGAACCATTCACCTCTTTCATGGTCGATCAGACAAGTGTCAATAAAATTCCAGCTTAGTTTTACCGTATTCCAATATTTCACATCACCCGTTAATTCGAAGGCATTCATAAATCCAACCAGCGTTTCGGCCTGTTGCCACCAATGCTTGTTTGTCTTCACGTGACTCCCGAACCGGGTCGATTCCAAAAACAATCCACCATCTTTATCAACCGCAACACGTTCAATATGATCAACCATTTTTAGGGTAACCGGGCGTATCCGATCCAGAATCTCTTTGTTTCCAAGTATTTCAGTCGCTTCCCAAAGCAACCACGAACCCTCGATATCATGTCTAAAGGAGCAGATTCCCTTTGATGATTCCACTTCATTAAAAGCCTCGTCGAAGAAAATACCAAAATGGCCATCTTCACGAATGATTTTATCAAGGAACAGGTTCATCAGTTCAGTCAATCGTACCTCCACTTTTGGATCTTTCCATACTTTATAGAGTGCAGCCCATGCTTCCAAAACATGAAGGTGGGTATTCATCGATTTGGGCTCGTTGTTGTCGGCCATGCGGTTCTCACCATAGATTTTCCAGTCGCGCGTAAACGATTCACGATAGCCAATATTTTCGGGGTCTTTGGTCTTTTCCTCAAGCAACATGAAAAACTTCTGAATCTTCTGCATGACCGGTTCAAGCGGCCTGAACTCATAGTATTTGCAAAGCGCATAAATCACAAAAGCCTGTGCATAGGTATGCTTAATATCGTTAACCACCTGATTGTCCGACGACAATTCCATATAATAGCCGCCAAACTCCTTATCTTCAAAGTCTTCGGTAACCACTTTATAAGCTTTGTCAGCAATGTCCGCATAATCCTGATTTCCATCGAGCATTGCAGCCGCCGAAAAAGTCCATAGAATCCGGGCATTCAAAACGCTGGTTTTATTGGCGCTTAACACGGGATTTCCGTCCAGATCTACTGCGCCATAGAATCCATGACCGTTCTTTTCGACAGCATATTTCATCCAGTAGGGAAGAATATCCTGGTGAAGTTCTATACTGAAATAGTCACTGTACTTCCTTAATTCGTCCTTAAGTTCATTCATTTCAAAACAGTTTATAATTTGGTTTGTCTATAACTTTAATTGGTATGTTTCAATTGAATTCCTGCCTATCTTCAGGTTTAATATCTTGCCCTTTTGACCAGTATCCTCATCACCTTCTTCGATAAGATTGGTTTTCAGAAGTCCTTTAACCGGGGCAAACAGCTTTAGTTCAATCTTCTGATCAACACCCTTCATTTCAACCATTCGGATAATCAGGCTATTATCCGTATCGCTTTTCTTAAGGGTGGTAATCCTGACAAACTGAGAAGAAACTGAAACAAAACTTAATCCTTCAGGAAGCGACCCTTTCTGTGGTTTCTCCTTTATAATCGGCAGGAGTGGATGATTTCCCTCAACTCCGAAATGATAGCCATTTTCCCAACCAGGTACATGCGAGGTAATTGATAATTTGAAATGATGACTACCTTTCTGATGGTACCAGTTTCCTTCTCCATGACAGCTCTTGTGCGATGAGAGTAAAATCCCTTGCAAAACCGGATAACCAACCGATTCACGTGTGGGATCTATCCAGTCGGCAACTGCCAGATTGGTGGACATTGTAAGGCCAAAGGCCGGATTGTTGGCCGAAATGAAGTTTTCAATTTCTCTCGGATTGATCTCTTTCGGCATTTGCCGGTAGGTTCCGCCCCATGCCCAACCACCGGGTGAGCGGTTTAATTCATCCTGACCAATATTTACAACACCCATCGGAACATCATAGGTAATCTTTGAATCATTCATATTCAAAGGGAATGCAACCCTTAGCTGGCGGTTGTGTTCGCCTGGCCAGTCAGGTATATCATATTCAAAATCAATCTTTTTCTCATGATGATAAATAGTAATGATTTGTTTGACCTTGAAATTTTTCAGCTGATAAAAGGCTTCAAAGGTTGCAAAAACAGGATTGTTATTACTTAATGTCCAATTCCATTTTTTCATGCTTAGTGTTTCAAAATCATCCATGTTGGTTGGGGTAACCTGAACAAATTCTCCCGCTCCGTTGCCACTGTATCCCAGGCTCAGAAGATCGCCGCCAGCAAATTTCGTCGTGTTTAAAATATTTTTATTCAGAATTTTATCAAAGAGTTTAGTGATACCCCCTGCCCCAAATTCAATCGAATAAAACTGATTTTCGCAGAAATTACTGCCCGCTTTAATTGTAAGGTCAATAGGAGTCACACCTTTCTTCAGGTAAAATGTCTGATATCCGATCGAAGGAATATTTTCAGCCTCAAATGTGATGGTCTTTTGCATGCCTTTAATTACCACTTGCGAAGGAATGATTTTCCCTTTGGCATCCGTAACAAGCCATTCTTCACCTTTTTTATTGGAAATATCAATCGTGGCAATTCCTTTTCTCTCCCACGACAAGTCATTATAAACCAATATGCTGTTTGGATTTTTCAGATCAACTTTGGATGAAAGCTCCTGAAGCGATTCATTCATTATTTTTTCTCCTACGGCATTTCCTTCTTCGAGTGAAGCCCTGAAAATACTGTCTGTGATTTCACCATGTTTCCCTCCCCAGCCGTGATCGGGATAAATCGATTTCATCCACCCTTTATTCAATTCATCAGTCGGATAACCTGTCAGATTCCCCTTTACCAATCCACTAATTGAAGAAAAGGTTTCAGCAGCAGGTAAACTGACAGCCGCGGCCTTTTTTGCTTTAATCGCCTCGTAATGTGCTGGTCCGTGAATATACAACCAGAGATCCGGCCTTTCGCCCGAAATTGAATCAAACTTTGCTTCCGGCACATCCACTTTTCCAAGAAATTCCTCAGCTGTTGAGTGCTGTAACAGCGGGATATTTGAACCGGAACTCTTTGCAATCTCATTCCATTCATTAATCAGGTTGGTGTAATCTTTGGGACCTCCGGCATCGGTGCTAATTACAATCGCATAGTGTGGTGGAATATTCCGACTGGCGTAATACTCATTCCAGTTTTGCATAACGAGATTCAATTTCTGCAATGCCGTAACTGCGTCTTCTTCGAAGTATTTATATACCAGCAAAGACCATCCGTAATTTCCAGGACTGTAGGTGAGTATTTTAGAGCCGTTCGGACTGAACCAGTTGTAAAAACCTTCTTTCATCCGGCTTACAAACAGGTATTTTATTCCGGCCTTTTCGAGGATCTGTGGAAATTGCAACGATCTGCCTGGCACATCAACATTGTAGGCTGCAAGGGCATCCATCCCTGGCAAGTTATCCTTGATCCATTTCCGTCCCAGGTAGGTTTGGCGTACCAATTGTTCTCCCGATTCGAGCCCTTCGTAAGGTTGATTAAAGGTGGCACCCCAGCTAAACTGACCTTTTTTGAAAGCGTTGACAATCCGTTGTTTTTCCGATGGAACTTCATTAAGCACCTCCATCAGGTTAAGTGTCTGTTCCATTTCAAACTTAAAACCCGGATTTTTGTCGATAAGATTTAAAGCAGGGATTACAATATCATGAATGCGTTCTGTCCTGCACGAATCGGGCGTATCCATCCACGCAATATCCTGATGTGAAGAGCAAATGATATGAACAGTGCCTTCGCCAAAATACCCCCACTCAGATGAGACAAGCGGTATAAAAATTTGTTTTGCCAGTACTTTTTTATTCGATTTTGTACCGGTGTAAATCCCCATCTCCTCCGCTTTTCCAATCAACGGAAGAAACAATTCAACGGTTCCTGAATCAGTTTTGGTCGTTTTTATTTCTTTCCCATCCAGAAATGTAGAACAATCCTTTCCTGTTACACCCGATGAGAACCATGCTTTAACGATGCGCTGACCGGCAATCGTCTGGTACTGATAGGGTTTAAAATAGTTGATCCGGATTTCATTTTGTGCCCAGATGATTTGAGTGAAAAAGACTATAAACAGGGAAGTAAATAAGATTAATTTTTTCATAATCCCAACTTTTTTGTAATGAGGAATTTTCCGATTATATTTCGGAAATGGAAAAATATAATTCAATTTTCATGAGTGTATAAATATTTAGCTTTGCAGACCAAAACTGATTTTCATACACTGACAAATTTAATAAATATTGGTTTATATGAATAATTCTTGCATTGTACTCGAAGGTGGTGGTCTACGTGGAGCATTCACCAGCGGAGTACTCGAATACTTTCTTGATAAGGAGTTATATTTTGACAGGGTGATCGGTGTATCGGCGGGAGCATGCACGGGCGCATCCTATCTGTCGAAACAGAAAGAAAGAAACAGAAAAATTAATGTTGAATATCCTTCTGATAAACGATATATGGGACTTCGTCACCTCATCTTAACAGGATCTTATTTCAATATGAAGTTTGTTTTTGAAGAATTACCGGATAAGCTTGCTCCTTTTGATGAGCAAGCATTTTTTAAAAATCCGGCAGAATTCGACATTATTATCACATCATTGCTTACAGGAAAACCTGTCGTCCTGTCAAAAAGCGATACTGCGAATATCAGCATAAGAAAAGCACTTGTTGCATCATCAAGCATCCCGCTTCTTTCACAACCTGCTGATATAAAGGGCGAATTATATTTTGATGGTGGCGTATCGGATTCAATTCCTGTAAAATATGCGTTGAGTAAACATGAGAAAGCAGTAGTCGTTTTAACACGTCCGAGAGGTTACCGAAAAGAAGAGACAAGAGGTATCATCCTTTTTAAACTCGCTTTCAGAAAACATCCTGAATTTCTGGAGACCTTGCTTAAAAGAAATGAAGAATACAATAGCACGCTTGATTTCTGCGAGCAGATGGAACGGGAAGGAAAATTATTTATTATTGCTCCCGCTTCGGAATTCTCTATCGGACGCACCGAAAAGAACTATGAAAAACGACTGGCCTTATACAGTCGTGGTTATCAGTTGATTAGTAAAGAGTTTGAAAATCTTAAGCGATTTTTAAATAGAAATGCAGCACCTAACGACTCCAAAGAATAGTGGTATCTCTTTTACCTGGAAATTTTCATCTCATTGAGTAAATAACCTGCTCCGCCAAATTTATCCATGATAAAGAGGGTATAGCGAATGTCAACATTGATGCAGCGCTGCAGTGACGGTTCAAAGATAATAT
>JAAFHB010000113.1 GCA_010906965.1 Mariniphaga sp.
CCCGAACTGTTTAACTCAAGGCGAGTATACAATCCGATTGGCGTCTTTAAATCGAGACTACCTGAAAAATTCTGATCGGGCATTCCGGGCAATTTATTACCAGAATAATCGATGTTGTTTTCTGCGAAATTCTGAAAATTATAGCGGTTGGTTGCATAGTTCAGGTTCGCAATTAACGCAAAATTATCGGCTGAGCCGCTGTTTTTATGACCAATAATCCATTGCTGAAGAGCGATTTCGATTCCTTTATGAAGTGAAGAGCCGGCATTCATTCCAACATAGACATCCTCCGCAACTCTTTTGGGAACAATCAGGTCGGTTACACGCATATAGTAAAATGCGAGATCAATAAAAGTGGCGCGATTCAGCAGACTGGCCCTGAATCCGCCTTCGAAACTCCACGCTTTTTCGGGTTTAATATCTCTGTTGATCAATCCGAGCGGACTTAATGTTTCTGAAAGTGATGGGATTGAGAACCCTTTATTTACCGATGTATATAAATAGATTTCATCAAGGGGATTCCATGATATAGAAAGTCGCGGTGCAATAATGGGCGCGAAGTGATAGTTCCCCGACTGGTGCAACGAATCGGAGGTAAACTGATCTGTAAAACGGAAGCCCGCATAATTGAAATTTACCCCTCCAGTAATTGATATTCGTTTTATCCGCACTTCAAGTTGGGTAAACAGATCTGTCTGATAAATCGATTCATTCCCTTTTTGTTGAAGTGCCCCTTTTGTCCCGTTTCCACCTGTGTTTTCAGATAGTGAACTCTGTATATTTTCAAAATAAAGATTGGTTCCACCCAGGAAATGGAAGGTGTTGCGATCCTGCTTCTTTGTGTATCGACTTAAGATGCGCCCACCATAAGCGAATCCCGATTCATCTAAATAGTTAAATGGACGGTTCTCCTCTGCTTTTCTTGAATTCAGGAATGCCGATGCTGTATAATCCCAGTTCCCGGGTGTGTTATACTGAATGCTATAGCCTGCGAAAATCCTGTCAGGATGTTCGTATCCTTTTGTCTTCAGCCAGTTGGAAGCCGCTTTTTGAGGATGATTTACAAAAGTAACGGAATCGATGGAGCTTGGGATCTGTGCCCGGATTTTGGAACCGGAGAGGATCAGATTGCCTGAAAACTTTTTGCTGAAGATCTTATTTTGATTTATAAAAAAGGAGTAGCGACTGTATTTATTGTTTTCGCGATATCCTTCAGATTGAATGCCGGAAAGTGCTATCAGCAAATCATTTTTATTTGTTCCAAGTGAATAGCTGATCCCGTTTTTGAAATATCCATAGCTACCCGCTGAGCTGGTAAGTTTGATTTCTTCGAGATTCATTTCCGCTCGCCGCGGATAAAGAATAATTGTTCCGCCCAACGAAGCGCCATGAATACTCGACGCGGGACCTCGCATAACCTCAATCCGGCTAAGGTATTCCGGATTTACATCGTCGAAAGTAGTTTCGCCTTCGGCGCTGTACATGGGGATGTCGCCAAAGAAAAGTTTGACTTTTTTTGTTCCATACGGGTAACGTGAACCGATTCCCCTGAGGGTTAATTTGACGGTTCCAAAGGTTCCTTCCTGCATCACAATGCCCGGAACCGTTGATAATGAGGAAGCAATGTTTACGGCTGAGTTTTCGAGCCGGTCAGCAGTAATCACCGAAACTGATCCGGCTGTAGATTTGAGCAGATCTTGTGTGCGATATGCGGTTATTCGAATTTCTGACAGGTCGTAGGTCTGTTGCGATAACTTTTCAACAGCAGTGCTGCTGGTATCCCGCACGACAGCTTTCGTTTCGCTTTTTAGTTGTCCAAACAACGGACAGGATGCATATATCAGGAAGATGATCAAAAGAAGTTTCATCTCCAATTAACGGAAGGGTACTTCTTTTGTTTATTCAAATGTTATGAAATTACTTGAATTGGTTCAGGGCTTTCTCAATTTTGTTCAGCCCCTCTTCAAGTACTGCTCTTGGGCAACCAAAATTTAACCTGAAATAGCCTTCTCCTCCTGTCCCGAATCTACTCCCGTTGTTTAAGGCTACTCCTCCTTCAATCAGTATTTTGCCTAATTGTTTTTCAGTGAGATGATAGGCCGAAAAATCGAGCCAGACCAAAAATGTGGCTTCTGGTTTCATGATTTTCACCTTCGGTATTCTTGCTGTAAAAAATGCCGCTAAAAAATTATAGTTGTCTTCAAGGTAAATCATTAGTTGCGAAAGCCACTCATTACCGTGGTGAAGCGCTGCTTCGGTAGCTATATTTCCGAAAATATTACCACCATCAATGTGAACTGTATGCAAAACCCTTTCGTACTTCACCCTGATTTTTTTATTGGGGATAATCACAAAGGCTGTAGAGAGACCGGCAACATTAAAGGTTTTGCTGGCTGCCATCAATACGGCACTATTCATCGCGATTTCCTCTGATACCATTGGAATAGGGATGTGTTTGTTCCCGCTAAATACGACATCTGCATGAATCTCATCAGAGACGATTACAATACCATTTTCAGTACAAATCCGGCTTAGCTCTTCAAGTTCCTCCATCGTCCATACCATTCCTCCCGGATTATGGGGGCTGCACAATATTAAAAGTTTAGTTTGCGGATCAATGATTTTCCGAAGGTTTTCAAAATCAAATGTGTACCGCCCGTCTTTTAGCATCAGCGGATTCTCCACCATCTTCCGGCCCGAACCTTTAATACTTGTAAAGAAAGGGAAGTAAACCGGAGGTTGAACAATCACCTTATCTCCCGGCTCGGAAAGTGCCATGATCAGCATCGTGACTGCCGAAACGACGCCCGGACTTGATGTGATCATCTCTTTATCGATTTTCCAGCCATGCCGGCGATCCACCCAGTTGATAATGGCCTCGAAGTAACTATTTGGACGATAGGAGTAAGCCAGTATTTCGTGGTCCATCCGCTGGTGCAAGGCATCCATGATGAAGTCAGGTACCCGGAAATCGGTGTCGGCTACCCAAAGCGGCAGGGCATCGCTATTCCCAAAAACTTCATCGAGCATATCGTATTTGACACAGTCAGTACCACGTCGTTCTATTATTTCATCAAAGTTGTAATGCTTCATATCCATTCTTAATGTATTGTGACATAATTAGCAGGGCTGCTTGCTGTTGGCCACTGGCTACTTGCTGCTGGCCACTGGCAGATTCTGCAAATAAAGTTTTTTTATTCTTCCCAATCGCCTATCCGTATTCTCTTTTGAAAAATATTCGTGACGCGATTTTAGTATTAGCCAGCTGCCAGTTGCCAATAGCCAGCCGCTTTTATAATTGAATTTTCTTGAGAAAACCGAATTCTTCCCCTTTCTCAATTTTCAACACAAAATCAAAACGGTTGGGATCGAGGCAAAGTTCAAAATCGGATGCCGGTGACCATTCGTGATTGGCCGGATCGAGCAGCCGGGCCCCGTCGCCGGTGCGGAGGATTAGCTTCATCTTTTCGAAATTTGTTTCTTTATTCAGTAATCGGTCGCGCACATATTCCGCAAAAAAGGTATCCTCTTGTGTCGGGTAGCGACCTTCGTAACCCATGCAAACCAGGCTTAATTCTGCTGGATTCTTTTGCCGGATATATTTGATGATGGCTTCTGCATTCACAAAGCTACCGGTTATTATTTCATCCGCAAGGGTTGCATTTGCAATTCCGCGTGTTCCGGAACTTGTCGTCATGATAATTGTCTTCCCGGTAAAATCCTGATTCATAATATGAGTTGGCGAGTTTCCAAAATCGAAACCCTGAACTTTCCGCTCGTTTCGCTCTCCCAGCATCACAACATTTTTCAGAATTTTCTTTAGTTCGAAGGCCTCTTCTACATGCCCGACCGGGATGATTTTGGCAGCACCGGCAGCAAAAACATAACAAGCCGTCGAAAATGCCCTGAAGACATCAATCACGACAGTAAGCCCTTTGGCCTTTTTTGCCCCTTCGGTGAGCTGAAGAATTTTGATTTCCATATTCGACCTTTTAATCGTCCCAACCGGAACTTTTGTAAATTGGCAGCGAATTTAACGTAAATGCAGCAAATAAAAGTATGATATCTGTCGTTAAAAATAAGTTGTCAGTTTTGCGATTTGCCATCCTGGGACAGTTCCCGGAGTTGTTTCATTTCTCAACCACACGTGTTGGCGGTTGCAGCATAAATAATTACAGCTCTTTAAATCTGGGGTTTAATTCAGGTGACCTTCACGAAAATGTGATTGGAAATAGGATCCGGCTATGTGCCGCACTTCCTATTTCGCCGGATCAGCTGGTGTTCCCGAAACAGACGCACACCACAACGGTTAAAACAATCACCACCGGTTTTTTTGATATGAATAAAGAAGCGCAAAAGCAGTTTATAAATGAAACTGACGCCGTTATTACGAATCTTCAAGGTGTTTGTGTTGCTGTAAAAACAGCAGATTGTGTGCCGGTTCTTCTTTTCGATTCAAAAAGAAAAGTGGTTGCAGCAATTCATGCCGGTTGGCGTGGAACAGTTCAAAATATTGTATTCCTGACAATTCAGAAAATGATAAAGGAATTTGGTATCGATCCGGCAGATCTTATTGCTGGAATTGGACCTTCAATCAGTCCGGAGGTTTACGAAGTTGGGGAGGAGGTTTGGAAACAGTTTGCACCCGAATTTTGCAAAACAACCCATCCTTCCAAAGCGGATAAAAGGTTGCTGGATTTGTGGAGCGCCAACTATCATCAACTGATAAAAGCAGGAGTTCCTTCAGGTCAGATCGAAGTCGCCCGGATCTGCACTTATTCCAATCCGGATCAATTCTTTTCTGCCCGTCGCGATGGTTTGAAAACCGGAAGAATGGCTACGGGGATTATGCTCCGATTAGCAGAAAAAAAGTCTTGATAAAAGGCATATATTTATTGAATATCAATAAAAATGGTTTATATTTGCAGCATTACTTTTTAAAATTTAACTGCTATGGAAATAAAAATTAGTACCCGGCAAATACTTAAAATATTGTATGTGATTTCCTGGATCATCTTTATCGGTGTGTGCATTGAAGCTGGCAGCTTTATATTCAATGCTTTTTTTACACTCGTGCTCAATCCGAACAATGCCAGCTATCTTGATTTAACAAGCCTTTATCAATTCGACCCCGGATATTATTTAGTCGAGTTATTGCTGATGAGCATTGTAGGGGTAATGAGAGCCTTTTTATTTTATTTAATTATAAAAATTTTGCACGACAATAAACTAAATCTGGCTCAGCCTTTCAATAAAGAATTGGGACGGTTTATATTTCATGTATCTTATTTGGCTTTAGCGATAGGTTTGTTTTCAAGCTGGGGAGTAAATTATACCGAATGGTTTGTTAGTCAAGGGGTGAAAATGCCCGATATACAACATTTGCGCTTAGGCGGAGCTGATGTATGGCTGTTTATGGGCGTTACACTCTTTGTAATTGGCCATATTTTTAAGAGAGGCATAGAAATTCAATCCGAAAACGACTTAACCATATAAGGTATGCCAATCATTGTAAATCTTGATGTTATGATGGCCAGGCGAAAAATGTCGTTGAATGAGCTTTCAGAAAAAGTGGATTTGACGTTGTCCAATCTTTCAATACTAAAGACCGGAAAAGCAAAGGCAATCCGATTCAGCACACTTGAATCGCTTTGTAAAGCGCTTGACTGTCAGCCAGGTGATTTATTGGAATATGGAAAATCATAGTTTACCGGAATGATTTGGCTGCATCTTGCCGCAGGAATTTTTTTGTTCTACTGGCGGAGATGAATCTATACCTTGACCTTTTAGCGTGAATTGAATAGGATAGTTGTATTATCCCACACCTAATTTTATTAATGAATAGTTGCCAATTGATGTCCGGTGCCCCGGGACGCCGAGAAAATGCCCGGGGCGGCTTAAAACCTCCCGGGGAAATCAGAAACTCCCCGGGGTGGTGAAAAAATGCCCGGGGCATGAAAACTCTCCCCCGGGGCGGCTTTTTTTGTCCCGGGGCGGCGGAAAAACGCCCGGGGCGAGTGGCAGCAAGGGTTTTCAGAATATATCAGATTATTTTACGGAAAATAGAATCCATGTTTGATGATTTGTAAATTCCATCATATTACATTTACCAGATAATAATGTCTGACATAATCAGACAATTGAACGAGTTATAGCCAACTTTAGGGATAACACAATACTAGCGACATTAAATATTTTGAGAAAGAAAATTACATATGGACTTTTGACGATTCTGTTTATTGGTGGACTTTACCTTGGACTTCGTTTCGAGTTCGGACTTTTTACTCCGTTAAACTTTTGGACAGCTAGAAACGATATTGAAAATGGGAAAATTCAAATTGTTGTAATTGGAGAAATTCTACCAACTGATAAACAAAGACAAAGTTTAGCGAAGGCAAACGGGTTTAACTTTTATTATTTTGGTGACAATATATCAACCGACATAATTAACGGGGCAAAATACTATAACAAGGCAATGGTTGACTACTTTGAAAAAAAATACGGTTCGGGTTGGTGGACAAAGTTTCAGACTCAACTTGACAGTATTGACAAGCCAAATACTATGAGAATTATAAATAAAAACGGCACACTTTACTGACAATGAAACGAAAGTCTGGCTATAGCATCAGCTACCCGTCAAGTGCGGCCCCGAATACTCAGGGTGGTTTTCGGTGTCCATCTTCCCATTCAATCTGTTTTTAGGCTTGATCCCGAGGATTCGTGACCCGCAATCCAACTCTGCGCTTAGCTTCCGCAGTTATGATGCATTTAAATAAAACAGAAAAATTTAAATCAAAGCCTTTCACAATTAAAATATATTTCATAGATTTGTATCCAAGTGAATACATTTGATTAAATGTACATAATTGAGAAAACTACTGAATTTGACAAATGGCTACGAAAACTAAAAGATTTCAGAGCCAAAGCAAAAATACTGTTTAGACTTCAAAAAATCGAAGATGACGAACATTTTGGAGAGTGTGAAACGGTAGGCAATGGGATTCGGGAATTAAAAATCGATTACGCAAAGGGATATAGAGTTTATTTCAAAGAGTCAGACGGAAAAGTTATTATTCTTCTCATTGGAGGAGACAAATCAACTCAGCAGAAAGACATTGAAAAGGCAAAAGAGATTTTAAAAAGAATTAAAAAATAGAGAAATGGAAACTTCAAAATTTGATATAGCGGACTATTTAGATAGTAACGAAATGATTGCAGAATATCTTAATGCTGTTTTGGCCGAAGGAAATGACTCCGATGTGATTACAGCAATTGGACATATTGCAAAATCAATTGGAATGACAAAGATTGCTCAGGAGACAGGATTAAGCAGACCAAGTTTATATAAAGCTTTATCAGAAGGATCAAAGCCACAATTTGATACAATCATGAAAGTATTAAGAGCAATAGGTGGTCAGATACATATCAATCCAACGTCAGCTTAACCAAAAACGCACCACAATGCTCGGTATAAAAAATTGCCGGGATAGTATGTTATTCAAGGGTTGTAGCCCGCTTCAACTTTTGTCTAACTTGACAGGAAATCGTCCGCAAACGGCAACTTTTCATACTGCCAAACGCCGCTAATTACAGGAGACCTTCACTTCAACGATTATTCTGATGAAAAATTGGAGATTGGTACCTAATTAGATACATTTGTAAAAAACGGAATTTCAATGCCCATAATTGACAGTTTTAACGGTATCAAGATACATGTATACAACGGAGAACACAGACCTCCCCATATACATGCCGATTATAACGAATATGAGGTACTTGTTGAGATTGAGAGAGGGATAATTTATTCGGGGAATTTACCAAATAGACAATTAAAACAAGTATTCGATTGGTTGGCAGGAAATGCTGATTGGGCTTTAGAAATTTTTTATGAATTAAATCCTGTGTTAAAATGAGACAGAGTATAAAAATACCAAGGATTTTAAAAATAAACTGGACAAATGAATTGTCAATTTCGGTTGTTTTTAATAATGGGGAATCAAGGATAATTGATTTCAGAAAGGTGCTTAAAAAGAATAATGTTGATGAGAAATCACCAGCACATATTTTATTTGATTCTAAAGAGTTTGCGAAAGTTGAGTTGGTGGGAAATACACTCTCTTGGAGCAATGTTGAGCAATCCATAACAATGAGAAATGGCGAAAGAATGAAAGTTCCTTATGAAATTGGAGCAGATGTATTGCTAAAATATAGTCAGCCTGAAAAATCAGAACTTTCATTAAAAATCGGAGAATTTATAAGAGAAGCAAGATTAAGCTCTGGACTAACACAACAAGAATTAGCGTTAAAAAGTGGTACGTCAAGAATATATATTTCTAAGATTGAGAACGATAGGTCAGATATGGAAATTGCTACTTTGAGAAAAATAATCGAGACAGGATTAGGTCGAAAATTGGACATATCAATAAAGTAACCAGTGGCAAATCAATCGTCTGCCACGCTCTAACTTCGGTTTAGGTGGACAGGTTATTAGCCCTCAATTCTTTACTGTAAAATAGCCTCGACAGGTAATTGCAACTTTGCCCAACCGCCCCTGGCAACTCTGTCTCATCCGACATATTTCAGGTCTGACGGTATAGAACAGTAATTGTCTTCAAATCAAAATATCCTTTGCTGTGATTAATTTCACAATAAGAAAACCCTCAGAGATATTCAATCTTGTTTCGAATATCTCTGAGGGTTTTTATCTATTCCCGGAATCGGAATATCCTAATTCTTTTGATTCGAGAACGAATAAGGGAAGCTTGCGGGTAATGTTCCGCGTGTTTTATTCGGTGTTTTGGTCATGTCAAACTGAAGCTTTCCACCTTTCAATAAGTCGCTGTGCGTGATGTAGTTTTTATCGTAAGACTTCCCGTTAAGGGTGGTTTTATCGACATATACATTCTCAGTACCATTCTGCGGCGCATTGATTTCCAGTTTCTTCCCGTTTTCGAAAGTAAGCGTCATCTTTTTAAACAGTGGTGATCCGAAAGCATATTCCCCGGTTCCGGGCGCTACAGGATAGAATCCCATTGCCGAAAATACGTACCATGCAGATGTTTGACCGTTGTCTTCGTCACCGCAGAGGCCGTCCGGGTTTGGATTATAAAGCCTGTCCATTACCTGTCGAACCCAATATTGTCCTTTCCAGGGTTGACCGATGTAGTCGTAGAGATAAATAGCATGCTGAACGGGTTGATTACCATGCGCATATTGGCCCATGTTTGAGATCAGCATTTCGGTGATCTCGTGAATCTGACCACCATAATAGGAACAATCAAAAGTAGGTGCGGCCACGAACATTTCGTCGAGACGTTGCGCCATTTTTTCGCGGCCACCCATCAGATTTGCCAATCCCTGCGGATCGTGAAAAACGCACCATGTCCAATGCCAGCTTGAACCTTCTGTAAAGGCATCGCCCCATTTGTCGGGACGGAAAGGTGACTGGAAAGTACCATCTTCATTTTTGCCACGCATAAAATTGACTGAAGGATCAAAAACATTCTTGTAATTCATGGCCCGCTTTTCAAAAAGTTTAATTTCTTCCTGCGGACGACCTAAATCTTTGGCTAACTTAGAGATGCACCAGTCGGCAAATGAATATTCCAAGGTACGGGCAACATTTTCGTTGACCTTCACATTATAAGGAATATACCCAAGTTTGTTATAGTATTTAACGCCTAAACGACCTACGGAACTCATCGGTCCCTCATTTTCGGTGTTTTTCTGAATGGCTTCATACAATTTTGAGATATCAAATCCCCGAATTCCTTTCAGGTAAGCATCTGCGATATTGACAGCAGAGTTTGATCCGACCATACAATCGCGGTGACCCGGACTAGCCCATTCAGGAAGCCAGCCACTTTCGTTATACGTGTTCTCCAGCCCTTCCATGATCTGTGAACTAAGCGTGGGGTGCATCAGCGTGAAGTAGGGGAACACGGCACGGAAGGTATCCCAGAAACCATTGTCGGTGAACATGTATCCAGGCAGGACTTTCCCATTGTAAGGACTGTAGTGAACGATTTTATTATTCGTATCAATTTCGTAAAATTTACGAGGGAAGAGCATTGTGCGGTAAAGTGCTGTGTAAAAAGTGCGGTTCTGGTCAACCGTTCCACCTTCTACTTTTACACGGTCGAGTTCTTTGTTCCAGGCAGCTTCTGCTTTGCTTTTGGTCTGATCGAAAGTGCTTTGGCCAATTTCTCTTGATAGGTTCAGTTCAGCCTGTTCCGGACTGATAAACGATGAGGCTACACGTGCATTGACAATCTCCCCTTTTTTAGTCTTGAAAGAGATCGCCGCCATCACATGTTTCCCTTCGGCAGATGTGCTGCCGGCTGTTAAAACACTGTCTTTCCATGTTGAAACTTCCGTGAAATCTTTATCAAAGACAATCACAAAGTAATTATGAAAGTTTTCGGGAACACCACCGCTGTTATTCCGGCAATAGCCTGTGATTTTTCTTTCCGGAGCAGAAATCTTCACCATCGAGCCTTTGTTGAAAGCATCAATCAGTATATGAGAAGCATCGGATTCAGGGAAAGTAAAACGGAACTGAGCAGAGCGTTCAGTCGGCGTTATTTCTGTAACAACATCATAATTTGAGAGATATGCCCGGTAATAGTGAGGTTTTGCCGTTTCGGCCTTGTGCGAAAACCACGAAGCACGCTTATTTTCCTCTACGATCAGTTTACCTGTTTCGGGGAAAAGCGAAAAAGCAGCATAATCGCCGATCCAGGGACTTGGCTGGTGCGTCTGTTTGAAACCCCTGATTTTTACGTCGTCATACATATAACCCCAGCCGTTTCCGTTTTTATTGGTCTGTGGAGTCCAGAAATTCATTCCCCATGGCAGGGCAATTGCAGGGTAGGTGTTTCCGTTTGATAAAGCATAATCGGAATCTGTTCCCACCAGCGGATTGACATATTCTACCAGCGAACCTTTTTTATTGTCAACAAGTTGCGCATAAGTGGCATGAGTAAACATTACCAACAGTAAAATCAAAAATCGCATTGTCATTTTCATCTTTAATAATTGTGTTTGTTTTATTCGATTTGCGTATTAAAATTCGTTTTTAAGCATCTTCTTTATTGTCTTTTATTTTTTGTATGATTAATACATTGTGACCCCAAGGTATCTTATTAATAGGTATTTGACTATTTTCGGAAAGGTCAACAACTTGTTGGCCAATTGATGAGTTTTGAGCATTACCAACAAGTTGTTGGCTAAATTGATCCTGTTGCCAAAATTGATAAAACTGCTTACAATACTTTAAATTCGAGGACGAAAAACCTCCCATGTCAGGAAACTCTTTTTTCAGATCGGCGGCTAACTGCATAATAATGCCATCACCATATTTGCTATTTTTCTGAATTTCGGTTATTCGTCTGCCAATATACCAGTACAAACTTATAAGTTCGGAATTAACACTTAAAGCTGCTTTAATTTGACTAGTTTTAATTCGGTCCTTTAACTCAATAAGCCAATTTTTGTAATCGTCATATTCTAATCTTATACTCATTGTTTTACCGTTCTTGTAAGAATAGGGATGTTTACATTTCGCAGAATCTTCAATATTTTCATGTCTATACTGGCATCAGTGCCATTCTTTTATTCAGTGAATTATTGCGTAAATTTAAAATATTAGTTTTTAGTTGCACGAACTTTTCGGACAGTTCTTTACTATTTTCTGTCCTTCCATCCCTCTTCCTTTTATCCACTTACCTGAACCTCGAGCCCGGTTTCGTTTACTACCCGATCGGCAATTATTTCAAGTTCTTCGGTCGAAACTTTTCGAAGATCGTTGGCTGGTGTGTCGCGTGCAATCGTGTAAATCATTACAAGCCGGGGCCGAATCTGTTGAAGAACTTCAATCCATGCTTTCAGTTCTGGCTCGGTCGTGTTATCGATTTCTGCACCTTTAAAATTTCCCCTGATAAACATGGTTTGAATAATCGATTGGCCATCAAATTTTTTAATGTTGCTGACAACATTTTGCAAATCAAATCTTCCGACAGGCTGATCGAGTAACTGGATGGTTTCAACGAGTCCTGAGTCCAGTTTCAGAATATTATCATCTATTTTTTTTAGTGCTTCAACCACCTTGGCTTTGTGCAACATCGTTGAATTCGAAAGCACAGCAATCTTCGCGCCAGGACATAATTCGTTCCGAATGAATAAAGTATCATCGATTATGCCGGCAAAATCGGGGTGCATGGTCGGCTCACCATTGCCGGCGAAAGTAATGACATCGGGAAGTGCTCCTTCACTTTTCATCTCCGACAGTTTTTCACGGAGCATTCTTTTTACGCTGTTGCGCGTGGGAAGTATGGCTTTTACTGTTCCCTTTTCGGGGTTCCATCCGCATTCGCAATAGATGCAGTCGAAAGAGCACAGTTTCGAATCGTTTGGCAATAGGTTTATTCCCAGCGAAATGCCCAATCTTCGACTGTTAATTGGTCCGAATATTGTTTGATCAAAAAGGAAAGTCGACATGCAATAATCTGTAAAATTTATAAAGTTGAAGCCGAAAAGTAATCAATTAAATTAACCTTTTTACTTTCGACTGAGGTAGCAATTGAAGGTGTTGCAAATCCATACTCGTGATCAGGTTGATTCCCGGTTTCTTCCCGGGTTCAATAGTTCCTGCCCAATCGTTTATTTCCAATGCTTCAGCGCCGTTGCTTGTAGCCCAGGTTACGATTTCGTCCAGTGGAATTGCAGGGAAGTTTGTCTGAATTGTTTTCATCTCTGCAAGCATCGAAAGCTGGTGGTTCGACGAAAGGCTGTCGGTTCCAATGCAAATCTGAAGCTTGTTTTGGCGTAAAAGTTCAATATCCGGCAGGCGGTCTTCGATGTATAGATTTGAACCGGGACAAAGCACAAACCAGGTTTTATTTAGCGACCTTGTTTTGGCCACCAGGTCAATATCCTTTTGTCCTGTACGAATATTGTGCACTAGCAGGAGTTTGTTTTCTTTTGGTAAACAATCGATTACACTTTCCAAGGCTGTTTTCCCGGAAGGTTTAAAAAATGAAAGATCAAGGGCAAGATTTTCAGTCAGATGCCTGATGATTTCTCCTTCACCGGAAAGGTATAAATCATCTTCATCGGAGGACTCCTGATTGTGCATGGATAAAATAGATTGCTGAATGACCGCAAATTCAGCAATCTTACCGAACAATTCTTTCGAGATCGAATAAGGTGCATGAGGAACCGCAGAGACGCATAATCCAAGTGATTGTGCTTCTTCGAAACAATACTTTGCCCACGCGAACGCCTTTTCTGCCCGTAATGGTGAAAAGCCAAGCGCTTCAATAAATGTGTGGTAAGCTATTTTTGATTTCGATTTCAGCGGAAAGGTGGTGTTGGTATTCGAAATGTCGCCTACTGCCACGATGCCATTTTTCCACATTTCAAAATCGGCTTTTTGCGCGGCTTCAATCACCCTTTCATCTTCGATATTACGGTGTTCAACCACGTTTTTCAGGAAACCGGGCAATCCGGTCTTTTCGGGAAAAATGGTATGCAAATGTGATAATTCGAGGTGGCAATGGGCATTCACAAATCCGGGGATCAGTATACCGCTGTAAAACTCAACATTGGCCATCTCGTCAAGTTCACCTTTTGTATCTATGATATCAACGACAGTGCCATCGTCAGACAGGGTGATAATTCCTTTTACGAGAACAGCGCCGGTTCCAGTGATAATGTAATGAGCTGATAATTTGCGCATATCAGCTATTTTATAATTACAACCGAGTCTTTAGCTCTTCTTTTTACGGCTTGTCTTTGAGACTGCATGGCCCTGGATTTAACATCCATTATTTTGATGGAGTCTTTCGTTTTAACGACGGAATCCGTTTTTATCGTCTGAACTGTATCTTTCACAGCAACCGTGTCTTTGACGATGGGTTTTGCAACCGGATTTCTGGAATCAATAGAGTCTTTAATCCGGGCCTTTGAGTTTATTTCGTTGAGCTGGTTAAGCACTTCATCATAAATGGGTTTGTATTTATCGGGATGCATACCATAGTATAATACCGATGCTTCGAAAGCCTTCTGATCGAGCTTGTATTTCTTTAGTATTGTGAGATACAGGTCCTCCTGAAAGTTCTCGCGTGAGATCTCCTGCGAGTACCGCTGTGAGTAGATTGCTTCAGCCAGATGAAGCTCAATTAATATTGGGGTGATCTCCTTGTCAGATAGTATCCCTTTCGGGGTTTTGTTATTTGAGCAGGAAAAAGCCAGAATAGCCATTAAAATTGTCAGAAAGTATCTCATTCGTCATCCTCCATTTGTCTTATTTCTTTGAATTTTTTCGAAAAAGGGGAAGCGAAAACAAACGCATTCAGCTTCTTATTTCGTGTATTGAAAATTTGGGTGTTATTTCCTTCCCAGCACTTTAGTCCTTCGGAAATGAAGAGAATTTTAGCTCCAATTTCCATCACCGAATTCATGTCGTGGGTATTGATCACGGTAGTAATGTTGAATTCTGTCGTAATTTCTTTGATCAACGCGTCGATCAGGATAGAGGTCACAGGGTCGAGACCCGAATTGGGTTCGTCGCAGAACAGGTATTTGGGATTGAGCGCTATGGCACGTGCAATGGCTACCCGTTTCCGCATACCTCCGGAGATTTCGGCTGGATATAGGTGGTTGGAATTTAAAATGTTTACTCTTTCGAGGCAGAAATTGAGTCGCGATGTTTTCTCTTTCATGGTAAGCGAAGTAAACATATCCATCGGAAACCGAACGTTTTGTTCCACGGTAAGAGAATCGAAAAGAGCGCCGTTCTGAAAAACCATTCCGATTTCCTGCCGCAACAGTTTCTTTTCCTTAAAGTTCATAAGACGTGTATTGCGTCCATCGAAAAGTATTTCACCGCATTCAATTTCAATCAGCCCAACAATTGATTTGAGCAGCACCGTTTTCCCGGAACCACTTTGCCCGATGATCAGGTTTGTCTTCCCTTTTTCGAAAATTGTGGAAATGTCCTTAATTACTTCGCGACCTTCGAAAGACTTGCAGATATTTCGGATTTCAATCATTTGAATAGCAATTGAGTAAGTACCAGGTCGAAAAACAGAATCAGGATGCTCGTATTGACCACCGCTTTCGTGCTTGCACGGCCCACTTCAAGAGCACCTCCCTGCACATAATAGCCCAGGTAGGCCGGAACTGTGGCAATCAGGAATCCGAACACAAGGGTTTTGATGATTGAAAAATAGATATAAAACGGAACAAACATGGTGGTAATCCCTGTAATGTAAGTTGCAACGGTTACAACACCCGAAAGTGGTCCCGTGATTAAACCTCCGAATATTCCGCAGGTTACGCTGATAATAAAGAGCAACGGACTCATGAAAACGACAGCAACTATCTTAGGAAGAATCAGGTAAGAAGCTGAATTTATGCCCATGGTCTCCATCGAATCAATTTGTTCGGTAACCCTCATACTGCCAAGTTCCGAAGCAATATTTGATCCCACTTTCCCTGCAAGCATCAGACTTAAGACGGTTGATGAAAACTCAAGGATCAGCGTGTCGCGGTTTCCAAGTCCAATAATATAGCTTGGCATTAAAGGACTGACCATGTTGTAAGTCAATTGAAGCGTGATGATTCCTCCCATGAAAACCGAGATGATCGCAACAATTCCGACAGAATGGATTCCCAGCTTTTCAATTTCGAGTACCAACTGATGAACGTATAACGAATTCTTCTCAGGCTTTTTAAAAACCCTTACCATCAATAAAAAGTACTGTCCAATGTGATAAATGACACCCACGCGATTGAAATTTGTTTAGATACTAATAATCACCAAATTGAAATACTGAAACCGCTTAATTCTATGCGTCGTTTTAAGAAGATGCACCACTTAAAATTCCCGATAAAAATACGAATAATTTATTCAACGGATTCGCCCGGTTTTTGCGGATGGTTGTTAAACACATTGAACGGATTGTATGTTATTTCAAAAAATTGAATAATTTTGAATAAAAATATGGGTATGGAAAATTCCAAGAATTATTGTGTGATTATGGCGGGAGGCATCGGAAGCCGTTTCTGGCCTTTAAGTACTGCAGAGAAACCAAAACAGTTTTTAGATATTCTGGGCATCGGACGATCGCTTCTTCAACTCACCTACGACCGCTTTTCACGAATTATTCCGGCCGAAAATTTTTTGGTGGTCACCAGTGGGAATTACAAAGAACTTGTGCTGAGCCAGCTTCCGGAGTTAAATGAATCGCAGGTATTATCTGAACCGTTACGTCGCAACACAGCTCCATGTATTTGTTATGCAACCTATAAAATCCTGAGTAAATGTCCGGATGCCAACGTGATAGTGGCGCCTTCCGATCATTTGATTATCAAAGAGGATTATTTCCTTGAAGAAATCTCTAACGGGCTTCGGTATGTATCGGGAAAAGATGTGTTGCTCACGTTAGGTTTGCAGCCAAATCGTCCTGAGACTGGCTATGGTTATATTCAGGTTGCCGAAAAGGCAAAATTTGAAGGAAAGGATAACCTGTTCAGAGTTAAGACATTTACGGAGAAGCCCGATCGCAAAATGGCTGAGGTTTTTCTTGAGACCGGGGAGTTTTATTGGAATTCAGGTATTTTTATCTGGTCAGCCACAGCCATTTTAAATGCATTCGCGAAACATCTTCCCGAAGTGAATGCGCTGTTCGACTATGGAAAAAAGCACCTTAACACTTCAGACGAAGTACACTATATCAACAAGGTCTATTCTGAATGTCCAAATATCTCGATTGACTATGGCGTGATGGAAAAGGCAAATAACGTTTACGTTTTGTGCGCCGATTTTGGCTGGTCAGACCTTGGAACCTGGGGATCGCTTTACGAAAATCACAGCAAGGATGAATCGGACAATGCTGTAAGCGGCAACAAGGTTTTTTTATACGATACAAAGGATTGTATCATTGCGA
>JAAFHB010000114.1 GCA_010906965.1 Mariniphaga sp.
CGAACATCTGTTCTTTCTTGCTCATACTCTTTTTGAAGCAAAAATAACAGATGAAATCAGCTGCGAAAAGCCGGACTTAATGGGGTGGATACGTCCATACTGGAAACAGTCGATTTTCCATTTCCCCTTTGATCATATAAAATCAGCTGAAATCCATAAGGCAGTAAACGCTCCATATAAGACAGGAAATAATTATGAACCAGGCCTGGTCCGCCATGAATAAACAAAACAGGCCGGCCTTCTCCTATGATTTTGCAGTATAGATTAGCCCCATCTACCGGAATATTAAGTTCTTGCACTACATTTTCTTTTTTTGAGATTCCTGACTGTGAACGACAGGCAAAGATTCCAAGTGTTATCACGATGAATACAACCAGTCCGGTTACATTTATAAAATTCCGACGGACCTGTTTTGAAGACTCCATTTTAGTATTTGTTTTTAATGTCATGATTCAATCTGTTTTTAAAATTATATTACACTACTTCAACTCCTTACAGTTATACTCAATATTTTTGATCAAAAATTCTCCGTAGCAGAAGTCGCCATCGGGATGTTTGTAAATCGTTTTTGCACTTGTGGGCAATCGAAAGCCATTTAAATCCTGGTAGCCTTCGACAGGCGTAAACCACGGTGAGTTTTTGTAAGTCTTCCCATCTTTGGTCTCAAACCTGTCGTTGCTGATAAAGTTGATGAGTTCACCTTTGGGGTTGAAAAAGAGGGTTGCACCAATGTTGATATGTCCATTGGTAAACCGGGCTTTTACGGTTAACGAATCCACACTCTCCCAAATGATATTTTTATCGACTAGCGTGGCTGGTGCCATTAAACACATGTCGTTGAATACGGTTACCGTTTCGCCCTGGTCCATCTCGGGTCCTTTCGCATCCGAAACCGTGAACAATCCAAGCAATTTAATCAGCATGATTGCTTTTTCATCCTTATACAGATGAATGCCAACAGCCGGAATTCCCATTTTCGAGGCTGTAATATAGAATATTCTGGTTGGCTGATCGGTGAAATTGTATTGAACCGATTTAAGCTTCATCCATCCATCGTCAGGATTTCCGCGGATTTTACCTTCAAATTCAGCCCTGAAGTTTACTATTTTCTCTTTCCCAATCACCCCAACGTACCGAAGGTATTTTTGAACAACAAGGGGTAAGTGCTGAATATCATCCTCTGTAAGGATTTCGGGTTCGATAGCCTTGATGCGTTCAAGCCCGATCTTCACTTCATTATTATAAGTCCTTTTCATATGCTGTGAATAAATGAATGCAATAACAATGGTCACTGCCAGAATAAGAAGTGATACTTTAAATACTATTTTCATTGTCAATTGAATTTACAAGATTGTTAATTTCAGTATACCTTAGTTTTGAAGTGGTTGACGATACTCCTGATATCTTACGAACCAGGAATTTCTCAATAAAATTCATTTTTTCGAAAGCATATTCACCTCCGACAATCGCATTGTAAACAGAATGCTTGCGAAGCAATTCCGGGTAGGCTATTTCAAATTCAGCTTGTTCCTGAGGCTGATTCATACAGCACAGGTACAAGGCAATTTTCATTTGGAGCAGTTTTAATGTGTCGTTTTTAATAAACTTGCGCACCTCACTTTGATTTTTTCCGGCATGAATTGAACTGCCAATAACAATTGTATCAAAATCTGCCAGATCAATTTTCGGATTGTTTTTTAAATTGAAGTATTCCACTGAGTTATTTTTCAATGTCTCACCAATCAAATGGGCAACTTTTTCGGTAGCGCCGTGATTTGTTGTGAATATAATTGCTGTCTTCATTGCGTCTTCATTTTAATTGAAACTAATGACGCAAAACTAGTTGTATTGAGTAGGAATAATGTCTCAGTTTTCCGTTTTGGTGTTTCACTTTTCGGGAAAAGTAGTTCCACTTTTCAGGAGATGCCCTGAATATATTCTGTTGGCGACATTCCTACATTTTTGTTGAATGCCCTATAAAACGCAGCTTTTGAGTTAAATCCACAGTCGTTAGCTATCCCGATGATCGTCAGATTCTTGTTTTTTTCGTTTTTAAATTGAGCTTTAAACGCTTCAATCCGGTAGTGATTGATAAAATCGAAGAAGTTTTTATTCAGATCGGTATTGATTATTTCGGAAAGATATTCAGCGCTGACATTTAACTGGTCGCTCAACTTCTTTATCGTTATCTCTTGTTCGAGAAATGGCCTCTGTTCACGCATGTGATTTAAAAGCTGTTTTACGAACTCATTTTCTGTTGCAGATACCGGCTTTTCATAATTGTCGTGCAACAGGCTGATGGCCTCCTTTTCAAGGTCAAGTTTTATCGGCTGCGTCAGAAATATATTTTCCTGTTTCAAACCAAAGAAACCGATGAAAATAATGTAAACAGCACCCGCTGCAAAACTGACAAATTGCATAATACCAAAAGGTGCAACATCGACAAACAAATCGGCAATAAAGAAAGCATTTACAATGCAATACAAAATAAGCCATGATCCGATGATCACTTTCAGCCATCTTAAATCAATTCCTTCTTTTTGCGAAAAGTAACCTTCGATTTTCAGTTTGTAACGATGTATGGCTTGTAAGCCGAAGTAAAAATAGATGATCGGTGAGATGGATATCGCCACAACGAAAATAGTATACGATAAAAAATGTTTAAAACTTTCGGTTCGAACCAGCTCTATTTTTTCATTTACCGGTAAAATGTAAATTTCGAAAGTATGCTGAAGCACCATTGCTGCAAATGGGATCAGATTGAGTAAATAGATTGGTTTGAGCCGGAAAAACTGATCGGTATATGATTTAATATAAAGCCATAAGATGGGGCCGTGTAAAAGTAAAAAAGGGGCCGCCGTTAAAATAAATGCCGGATAGGGGTACCCATGATTACGATTGTAAACGTCCAAATAGGACAGCCCGATATTTAAGGAAAAAACGATGAAAAAGAGTGATAAGATGCTGTCAGAAATCGTTTTATTCTTCTTGGTAAATAAAAGCATTGCCAGAAACAATCCTTCAAATACCCCAATAAGCAATATATTAATCATCTTAAAAGCTGTTACTGATATTTGAACAATGGACAACCATTGAATTCAATTGTGTTTTTCAATAGCTTGTGTCATCGGTTTTTCATGACACACAAGTTTTGCAGAAAACCGCACGGCGGTATTTTACTGATGAATTTTCTGCAATGAACTGCTTCCCAATTTACAAAGCCTTATTTATTTGCGATCCTTATTACTCCTTACCGAGCCATATCACTTTTTGTGATGATTGGTGAACTTGACCAATAATTTCCCTGTATAATTCCGGTCGCCTTGCTTCAATGTACCTGTGTCCGCCTGAATCGATAAGTTTCTCCGGTGTAAGCAGGGCTGTTACAAAACTGTCTTCAAATGAACGGCATTCGGCAAGAACATCTCCAAAAGGATCAATAATCATCGAACAACCATTTTTTAACTGGTCATCGTCCATACCTATCGGATTTGAAAAGATCACATACACGCCATTGTCGTATGCTCTTGCAGGTAACCATTTCATTAGCCATCCCCGACCTTTCATTCCGTCAAATTCCAAACGCAATGATGTTGGGTCCGCTTCCCTGTTTTCCCAAAGTTTAGGATCAACAAAACCTGCGCCTGGTCTGGGCGAAGGTGTACACATCGTAACATGTGGCATGAAGATGATATCAGCTCCCAATAGTGTTGTAGCTCTTACGTTTTCAATCACATTATTGTCATAACAAATCAGGATGCCACATTTCCAGCCATTAATCTCAAAAACACAATACTCGTTTCCTGAGGTTAAATATGGATTAATAAAAGGATGCAGTTTTCTATACTTTGCCACCAACCCATTTTTGTCAACACAAACATAGGCTTTGAATAAATCGTTATGCTTATCTTTCTCAAACAACCCGGCTAAAATGGTAATGTCAAATTTGGCTGCAATTTCTTTCAGTTTCAAAATACTTGCTCCTTCAGGAATAAATTCTGCCAAATCAAGCATTTGTTCTCTGGTAAGATGCCTTGCAAAAGAATAACCGGTAATTGAACATTCATGAAATGCAATTACGTTGGCACCTTCCTTTGCAACTTTTCCGGATAGTTTTTCAATCACCGAAAGATTGTAGGCTTTGTCGCCACTTTTGTTCTCAAACTGAGCTGTTGCTATTTTAAAATTGTCCATTTGTGATGCTGTTTTAAATTGCAAACAAGGTTTAAAACGCCATACAAGGCAGGATTTTCTCGATGAACTTCCTATAAGTGCGCTTTTTCATCCTGCACATACAGAATCCAGTCAACGCAGCACAGATGCCTAACTTGATGGTCTGCTTTCGTTGGTTGGTTTTCAATCATCTTAAATATTTACAATAAATCAGTTGCTTTCGCTGCGGATTCTTTTTCTTTAGTATTCTTTTCATCTGCAATTTGCTTTGAAATTTCTGGCTTAGATATATTTATATTTAGGTAATAATAAATGCCATCGTTTTGAACAGTTAACTTAATTTCTTTCGTTCCAATAATCCAGTAGGCAACTAAATAGGAATATCCTTTTTCTGTTCTATGCCACTCTGGTATTCCTTTATTTTCATTGGCATCTCCATATTTGTTCTTAAAGACCAGATAAATCGCATCTGCTTGATCTTTCATCTCTGTTTTATAATTTTCATAATGTATTTGGGAACCTTGAATTTGCACAAAGTATAATTTGTCATTATAATAGTCACCCCAAATTCGAGAAAATTTATAATCTCCAATTACGTATTTATAAATTTTATAATCACCTGAAGCAAAAATAACTGCTTTGCATTTTTCTTTAAATATATCATGTTTTTTGTCAAACTCCTTCTGTCCTATTCCAAAAAAAATATCGCCGATAACTTTGCCTTGTTCAAAATGGATAATACTGTCTTTTCGAGTCTGTTCTTTTTTAGACTCAATCTGTTTAATAGTTGCAAAACTGTCTCTTACAGCAATTTCTCTTATTTCTCTTTTTTTTGTTTCAGATTGATCACAATTTTGAAATAGAATAAAAGCAACTACAAATAATAATTCAAATCTTTTCATTATAATATGTTATTAATTTCACTAACATTTTTTGCGCAAATCCTCTTACGCTTACCAACAACTAGATATTTTTAGTGTGGGCTTTCAACACACTTCACTTTCAAATCTGCACAAAACCAATTCGTATATTTACAATTTCATTTTTCTATCATTCATCAAAGACGAATAGTCCGTGTTTCAACGAAGAACTAAAGTCAAATTAATCGCTGAATATCATATTTATATAGCTTTTATAAGTCTTTCGAAATCTTATTTTCTATTTGAAATATTAATGGTCTTAATAATATCTGCCTTATATTTCTTCGAAGGAAATCAGATTGTAAAATAATTTTTGCAAAAGCAGGTGAAACTGCATAATAGATTTTAATAAAAAAGAATCCAAATATAGATTTACAAAGAACATCGTCTCTATATTTTCTCAAAACAATTACCTCATCTGCATCATAATCTCCATAACATGCTGTTGCGATAAAACATCCTTCTGATTTTTTTTTACTGCTACCAGAATTGCTAATCGGAATATTTATTTTTTCAACTGGTTTATTTAAGATTTTATTAATTCTCCAAATTGACATGCTAAAATATTCAGGTTCAGTATATACTGTTGACATATTTCTGCAATTGTAGCCAATACGAACTGCATATGAATCATCAGTAATATCATTTATTGTTTCTCCATTGGGAGACAAATCCCAGTTTCTATTAAAAATTCCAATATTTAAATTTTGAATATCTTGATTTGACCACATTCTTTTACCATCAGAATCTTTTCCGAATGCTTGATGCAATGTTACAGTGACATTTCTTATTTCATTAGTTGATGCTTTTCCTTTTGATGCGAATAACATTACACTTAAAAAGTTTCTTTCAGAAATTTCAAATTTGTCGGCAAAGATTTTTATCTGAATTTTATCAAATATATTAAGAATTTTAGGAGAAATTGATTTCTCATAATCGATATAATTTTTGCCTTCTGAATTTTTACCTTCATAAGTAATTTCAAATTCATTTTCTAAAAACTTTTTTAAGTCAAGACCAATTAGATCTAGTATTGTCATAATTTGTAATTTGAAGTTTGATATTTCTATTTAGAACTAACAGGAAAGCCATTGTGCATCTAATTCCCATTTCGTTGTTTATTTTTTATTTAGCAACACATTATTTGTCTTTGGGTTAGTCTTAGTTCTTTCTTTCATAATCCCATTGAAATATTCATCATTATTTAGTTCTCCAAACTTACTAATAATAATCAAAGCATTAATTATTGTTTTAAAATTTTATTTGCTATATTATTTGATAATGATTTGGGTAGCGATTCCGCTGATTGAAAGGCTACCAGTGCTTTATATTCATCCTTATTAGGGCAACACAAGCACTTTTTTTTCATAAAAGCCACCAAAATAACCGAAAGCAATCGTTCGAAGGCTGGAATTTATGACGTTTTTGAAGAATGGGACTCCTTCCTAAAGCGGGGAAACTCCTTTTGGTTCGAAAGTAACTCCTTTTGGTCTGAAAGTAGTTCCTTTTGGTCCGAGAGTAATTACTTTTAGTTGAGTTGGACGTCCGATCGGAGCAAACGGACATCCGATTGAAACAAACGGACATCCGATCGGACAAAAAGTAATTTCCTGTGTTCAAAACTGACTGAAGCGCAGCAAAAAAGCAAAATGTTTAGGTGGGTTTAATGTAAACCAGTCATCCGCTCTAAGCTTTCGGGTCGTTTCTCTTTTGTGTTTCCTATGGGCTTTGTAAGGAATACCCAAAATTGAATATTCTTCACAATGTTTACAAATCCAATCCCTCACAGTGCCGGTTGGCTGGCTGGTTTAATACGTCTTTAACAATCACGGGGAGTAGAATATTAAAATCTTGAGTATTTTTGGAATTCAAATTTAGACCAGATGAACTTATTTAAAACTTCACTTTCAATCACTTTAATCGTTTTGAGTCTTGTTGTTCAGGCTCAACCCTGGAAAGACCATGGACGGGTTCAAGTTTCGCCTTCCAATCCACATTACCTGGCTTATGAGGACGGAAAACCATTTTTCTGGCTGGCCGATACTGGCTGGGAAATGTTGCATCGACTGAACCGTGCGGAAACTGAAACTTATCTGGAAAATCGCAAATCCAAGGGATTCAATGTAATCCAAACTGTACTGATAAGCGAATTCATTCACATGGATAAAGCAACCAATTATTATAACGACAGCATTTTCAGCGATGAAAATCCGGAAAAGCCAGCTATTACTCCCGGAAATAATCCAGAAAATACCAAAGAATACGACTTTTGGGATCACGTGGATTTTGCAGTGAATACTGCTGAAAGCAAAGGATTGTATCTTGCCCTGGTTCCAAGTTGGGGCGAATGGATTACTCCCCGAACCGACAAAGCTTTGTTTAATTCCAAAGAGCAAGCATACAGTTATGGTTGGTTCATTGGAAACCGCTACCGCAACAGTCCGAACATCATCTGGATTTTAGGTGGCGATCGTCATCCCGACGAACGGCCAAACGGGATGGAATTGTGGCGAGCCATGGCCGAAGGAATTGCTGCTGGTACGAACAATATTAACAAAATGGATGGTAAAGCGGATTACACCGCGACTTTGATGACATTTCACTCGTTTGAATCTTCATCGAAATGGTTCCACAACGACGAATGGCTCGCTTTTCATACCTGGGGTTCGTACCATGCAGAGGTGAATAATACAAGATCGTATTTAGCTGCTATTGCCGACTGGAATCTTCCCAATCCTAAACCCACTATTAATTCTGAACCTTGTTAAGAAGGTCACGGAATCAATTATGCCATTGACGATAATGGTATTTTTACTTCAACTGATGTTCGAATGGCAGCCTACTGGAGCGTATTTTCGGGCGCTGCCGGCTTCACTTACGGTGCGCAGCCCATTTGGCAATTTACCGACGATACCCGCAAAAAACACTCATCCAAAACATTTCAGAATTGGCAGGAAGGAATGGAACTTCCCGGAGCTACTCAGATTGGATTTCTGAAAAAGCTGATGGAATCACATTCTATACTGGATTTGGTTCCAGATCAGTCGCTAATAGCAGCCGGACAAGGCGAATGTGGCAGCTATTCGTGCGCCATTCGTGGAAAATCTCATGCATTTGTTTACATTCCGACTGGAAATAAAACCACCGTCCGTTTAGGGTTAATCTCCGGAAAAGTTGTTAAAGCTTCGTGGTTCGATCCGCGTACCGGACTTACAACCGAAATTGGTGAATTTGAAAATTCAGGAGTAAAAAGCTTTGAGGTTCCCGGAATGTCGAAAGAACTGTCCTGGCTCAAATCGGGTCGGGGTTGCGACTGGGTGCTGGTGTTGGAAGATACTCAGTTTTTTCAATTTGAATGATAATATTTATTTTAAGTTTTTAATATTATTATTGTACGTTTGACCTGACAACAATTTTTATTGAATGACCCGAAAAAAGCCAAAAAAGAATAAAATCTTTATTATCACAATTGGATTAATCGTAATAATTTTGATTGTCAGGTATATTGCCATTTATTTGCCCTTTGCGCGGAAAGTTGAAGAACGAGGCGGAATTGAAGTGGATAAATCACAATATCCAATTACAGGGATTGATATATCAAGGCATACGGGCATCGTTGATTTTCGGAAAATTAAAGAGCATTTTAATGACACCATTGATTTTGTTTATATAAAAACGAGTGAAGGTGCTAATTTAGTTGATGTTAAATTTGAAACGAATTATTACAATGCCATTCTGTGTGATATTCCTGTTGGTCCCTACCATTTTTTTAAATTTAATGTAAGTGGAAAAAGGCAGGCAGCTAATTTTTTACATGTTATTAATAACAAGATCTTTAACCTTCCATTGGTTTTAGATGTTGAAGAATGGAGCAACACCGGAGTACATAATCGGGATAAAGTAATTTACGAGATTAGGTGCTTCATTCTTGAGGTAGAAATCCGGAGAAAAGAAAAAGTAATGATCTATACCAATGAAAGTAGTTATCAAAAATATATTCAGGGAAATTTTGAATCCAATAAAATTTGGATTTGTTCATTCAGCCCTCAGCCAAAAAATCTGAAAACATGGACTTTTTGGCAACATTCACATAATGGAAAACTTGAGGGTGCTGAAGGTTGGGTTGACATAAATACCTTCAACGGCACGAGAAAAGAATGGAATCAATTTTTAGAATTGTAACTGAAGAGGTGGTCTAAAAAAGCATAAAACTGATTGAACTAAAAATTCAGTCAAATTTTTAGTTCAATCAGTTTTAATGATTTAGAGTAAAATTTCAGGATGCGATCGATCCTAAAATTTGGATGTCAGGATCGGGTTGTAGATAAATCTTCAGTCAAATCGCGTTTCACAAGGACAACCTTGTTATTCTCCTGCTCACGGTAACCCTGATCATAGCAAAAGTAGTTAACCCGGCTGTTACGGCTCATGTTTGTATAGGTAAAATAATCGAAACGATACCCTTTTTTCTGCAAATCGCTTCTCGATGCAACGGTTTTTCCCTCTGCCTTCAGCGTAGAAAGGATAAAATAATTCTTTTTAAGAATCCGGTTAATCGTTCTAATCACATTATTTGACTCAACATACTGCTGGTTATTGTAGGCACTTCTGCATTGGTCACTACAAAATTTTTGGTCGGCGCGTCCTTTCAGTTGTTCATAGCACTGAAGGCATTTTCTTTCTTTCATATTACTTTTATTTAGGGGTTTTATCTTTCTTAATAAACAACACAAACCAAGCAAAGAATTTTAATTAGCTAATATACAAAAAAAAGTGATTTTATGCAATTAAAAACGTTTATTTTCGAATATAAACGGCAATATATTTTTTTATTCAATATCTTCTACGAAAAGAATCAATATAAGTAACAAAAAAATCGCATAATATTTGAAATAATATTAATAATTTTTCTGCAACAAAAACCGGTTATAAAATTCAATATCTGACTAATTCACAGCGAAAGCCCTTCTATCAAATTCCAGTTAATTAGTAAAATCTGGTTCCAAATCATTTTCACCTGAAACAAATAAAATTGTTTGACGTTTTAACTGAGAAATATGCAATCAATTAATCTCTAAAACGTTTGCCAATGAAAACAACAAAGATGCTCTGTTTTTTGTTTTTTACCACGTTAGTGGCATGCCAGACTCCAGCACCAAAGGTGTCTCAACCTCCAATAATTGACCGGGAACTTCTGTTCGATAGTCCCGAAATAGCAGGAGGCCAGCTATCTCCCGACGGAAAATTTATTTCATTTATCAAACCATACAAGGGAACTCAGAATATCTGGATAAAAAAACTGGAAGAGGATTTTACCAAAGCAAGGCCTTTGACAGCCGACACTATCAGGCCTATCCGTTCTTATTTTTGGTCGCGTGATGGTAAATACATTCTTTACTCGCAGGATAAAGGGGGTGACGAAAATTTTAATATCTATGCAGTAAATCCTCAGGATGCTCCGGCTCAGGGTAGCGATATTCCTGTAAACAGGGATCTCACCAATCTTAAAGGAGTGAGAGTATATATTTATGCCATTCCTTTAACTGATCCGGATGCCATCTACATTGGTCTTAATGACCGCGATAAGGCATGGCATGATCTTTATAAAATGAAAATTTCGACAGGCGAAAGAACGTTGATTCGACAAAACTCTGCCACAGACAGGATTACAGGCTGGGTATTCGATTGGAATGATCAGTTGCGCTTGGCAAGTCGTGCCAATTCAGATGGAAGCAATGATATTCTTCGCGTTGATGCCAAAGAATTGGTGAAAATCTACACAACATCTGTTTTTGAAGATGCATATCCGTATGCTTTCAATAAGGATAACAAGCGAGTATACATGTACACCAACAAAGGTGATAGCCTCGATCTTTCGCAATTAATACTTTTTGATCCGGAAACGTTGAAGGAAGAAATCGTGGAAAGCGATCCACTTAAGAGGGTAGATATTGGAAACGTGTTTATTTCGGAGAAAAGTAAGGAGATAATCTATACCTCATATGAGGATGAGCGAAACAGAATCTATTGGAAAGATAAAAGTTTTGAATCGGATTACGAACTGATTAAGAAAGAATTACCAAACACGGATATCTATTTCACTTCGTCAACAGCTGACGAGAACTACTGGCTGCTCAGTGCATCAGCTGATATCGATCCGGGTTCTACCTATTTGTTCGACCGGATTAATAAAAAGCTCACTTTTCAGTATCGTCCAAGACCAAATATTCCGGTCAAGGATTTGGCAGAAATGAAGGCTATCAAATATAAATCATCCGATGGACTCGAAATTCCTGCGTTTCTTACATTACCCAAAGGTCTTGAACCCAAAAATTTACCTGTTGTTGTATTTCCTCATGGGGGTCCATGGGCACGCGATGGATGGGGTTATAGCTCTTATGCACAATTTCTTGCCAATAGAGGTTACGCTGTACTTTCGCCGAATTTCAGATCATCAACCGGATATGGGAAGAAATTTCTGAACGCGGGCAACAATCAGTGGGGAGAAAAAATGCAGGATGATCTAACCTGGGGAGTTAAATACCTGATTAGTGAAGGAATTGCTGATTCATCAAAAATCGGAATTATGGGTGGATCTTATGGTGGTTACGCCACGCTGGCGGGTGTGGCATTTACACCTGATGTTTATGCTTGCGGTGTATCGATTGTTGGCCCTTCGAACCTGATTACGCTGTTGAACTCTATTCCACCATACTGGGAAGCAGGACGTAAAATATTCCATGTAAGAATGGGTGATCCTACGAATCCCGAAGGTAAAGCACAACTCGAACGGCAATCACCCCTCAATTCTGCCAATAAAATTAAGGCGGCATTACTTGTCGTTCAGGGAGCAAATGACCCACGTGTGAACAAAGCAGAATCAGATCAGATTGTGATTGCATTGCGCGAAAGAGGTTTTCCTGTCGAATACATCGTTGCACCCGACGAAGGACATGGTTTTGCACGCCCTGTAAATAATATGGCGATGTTAGCATCCGCAGAAAAGTTTCTGGCCAAACACCTTGGAGGACGTTATCAGGAAAGTATGAAACCTGAAGTTGCAAAAAGATTAGGCGAAATTACGGTTGATGTGGCAACTGTCAAATTAGTTCCTCCAGCCGAAAAAAAATAGTGAAATTCGGATTTATTATTCTATAGTTCAAAATACTGCCGGTTTAGGATCTCTTTTACTGAAAGAATCCTGACTGGCATTTGAATACCATTAGCTTACGAAGTAAATTCATTTTTTCCATTTGTCCTGTTCAAAGCGGCCTGTAAGAATATTAAGAATTTCATTTGCCGACGATTCAATTGGCTTATTAGTAATCTGAATCTCAGTAAACCCTCCCCTTTCGAATATCCTGCGCGCATAAGCCAGCTCCTCACCCACTTTCTTTGTATTGATATAATCAGCATCATCATCCATTTTAAGACTTTTAACCCGGTTGGCTCGCTGCGCAATGAGGTAAACATGCGATATATTTAATCCAAAAACCCTTCCCGGATCTGCATTGAATAACCCTTCGGGAGGTTCGATACCCGGAACAATTGGAACATTGGCAACTTTCCAGCCAAACATAGCAAGGTAAACACTTAATGGCGTTTTGCCCGTTCGGGAAACCCCTGTGAGCACAATATCTGCCTGAGTGATCTTTTCGGGATTTTGCCCGTCATCAACTTTCAACGTAAAATCAATTGCTTCAACCCTCTGAAAATAAGCAATATTACTGAGACGATATAAGCCAGGTTTACTGATAGGTTTGGTATTTAGCAATTTCGACAAATAGTCAGACAAATCGCCGACAAGATCAAAATGGCTGACTCTGCTTTTTTCACACGATTCGATCAACATTTTTCGCGCCTCGGGATCAACCATAGTGTGGACTATTATCCCAGAGGTTACCAATGCTTTTGAAATTAGGTCATCCATTCTTTCCTGATTCAAAACATCGGGAACAACGATCACAGGAACTTTATTATTAGGAAATTGTATCAGAACCGACTGAACTACAGCATCGCCGGCCAGCCCTTTTCCACCCGAGACAATATAAATGGGAGGGATTTTTTCACCCTGAAAATCTTTATTCATAAAAGTCGGATTTTCTGAATTATTAATTTTGTATCATTCATTTTTAATCAAATCAGCAATTGAAGAGGTAATGTCAGGAAATTGGAATTGAAAACCCTCTTCGGGCAATCGCGCAGAAATTACACTTGCTCCTTTTGTAAGCATTGCAGCAGCCTCACCATAAAGAAGCTTCAATGCAAATTCAGGAACAGTAAAAAATGCAGGGCGGTGAAGATAATCCGATAAAGTCTTGGTAAACAATTCATTGGTTGTTGGATTAGGACTAGTTAAATTATAAACACCAGCGCTATTGGTGTTCAGTAATAAATGTTCGATTGCGTGGCAGAAATCTGTAATATGGATAAACGAAAATGGCTGTTTCCCTGAAGCGATTTTGCCACCTATTCCTGCTTTAAAAAGGGGCAACATTTTCAGTAGCGAGCCCCCCGTGGTCCCAAGTACTATCCCGATCCGGATGGTACACAGCCTCAGATCTAACTCCTTTAAATCAACTGTCGCACGTTCCCACGCTTTACATACCGAAGCCAAAAAATCGGTTCCTAATGCTGTTGAAAATTCATCATGAGATTTATTATTCTCGTATATACCAATTGCCGAAGCATTTATACAGACACCCGGCCGATGTTCCGGCAAATTCATTTGAACCGCTTTAACCAATAAATTTGTGGTATCAACACGACTTGAAAGTATCAATTGCTTATTTTCTTTATTCCATCTCTGCAAAACAGAGGCGCCGGCAAGATTAATGATAACATCGGCAGATTTGATTACTTTTGTCAGTTGATTACACCCGCCTGAAAAGTCAGCGCGTGAAATCATAATAAGTTCATTACCTGATTTTAATAAATATTCAGATAGTTGTTTTCCAATAAAACCGGTACTACCGGAGATGGCAATTTTCATGGTGTGAGCAATTTTAAAAGAGATGAATACAGATTATACGTTTCAATATGCCAGTAAAAAAAATTAAAGTACCTGGAAAGAAGAAAACCAAGGGATTCTTTTCAGGATTATCTTCAAGTTCTAAACAATCGTGGACTAAAAGAGTTCTCATATGGGGATTGAAGCTTGCACTTTTAGGTGTGTTCTTATTACTCGTGCTTTTTGGGTTGGTATATGTCGGCACATTCGGTCAATTACCTGATTCGAATTCGCTTATTAAAATTAAGGAACCAGCAGCTTCGGAAGTTTATTCGAAGGACAATAAATTGCTTGGCCGGTATTATACCGAGAACCGGAGCAACGTCACGTTTAAGGAAATCTCACCTAATATGATTAATGCCCTGATTGCCACCGAAGACAACCGGTTTTACGAGCATCGGGGAATTGATGAATGGGCATTGGTTAGAGTTGTAGTGAAGACTATTTTCATGGTCGACCGTAGTTCAGGTGGAGGTTCAACATTATCGCAACAGATCGTAAAAAATCTGTTCGGGCGCAAAAACTATGGTCCGTTAACACTACCTGTAAGTAAAATCAGGGAGTCAATTATTGCTTACCGCCTTGAAAGGCTATATTCAAAAGAAGAAATTCTGACACTCTATCTTAACACGGTTCCTTTTGGAGAAAATACTTTTGGAATTGAACTTGCAGCCGAGCGTTTTTTCAGTGTCAGGCCAGACAAACTATCTATTCCACAAGCGGCTACATTGGTTGGAATGTTAAAGGCCAATAACTATTACAATCCCAGAACAAATCCGGGACGGTCACTTCAGCGGAGAAACATCGTCATTTCGCAGATGTCGAAATATAAATACATTACTGAGGAACAAGCCAAAAAATTCATTGGTGCACCCTTAGGTCTAAAATACAATTATCTGGTATACAATACGGGGCCGGGTGCCTATTTCAGAGAGTTGATACGACCTCAATTGGAGGAATGGTGCTCCGAAAATACAAAAGCTGACGGCACTCCTTACAATCTCTATACAGACGGATTACATATCGTAACGACACTTGATTTCAGAATGCAGCGATACGCCGAGATGGCGATGAATGAAAAGATGACTGAACTTCAAGCTACTTTTGAAAAGCATTGGGACGGGAAAGATCCCTGGGGGAAAAACAATGCGGTTGTTATTCGAGCGATGAAACGGTCGGAGCGATACCGTAAAATGAAAGAGGCTGGAAAATCGGCTGCTGAAATTACCGAGGCATTTAAGGTGCCATTGAATATGAAGATTTTTTCGTGGGAAGGTGAAAAGCAGGTTAATTTCTCGCCTCTTGATTCAGTAAAATATGCATTAAAACTGCTTCATTGCGGATTTGTAGCCATTGAACCGAAATCGGGAGATATTAAAGCATGGATTGGCGGGAATGATTTCAGATATTTCCAATACGATCACGTTTTAGCACCACGTCAGGTAGGATCAACTTTTAAACCAATCATTTACGCCTCAGCAATCGAAAATGGAATTTCACCGGACAAATATTACGCCAACGAAAAAACAGTTTATTCAGATTATCAGGACTGGTCGCCGGGAAACTCCAACGAAGAATATGGCGGATTTTATTCTCTTGAAGGAGCGCTCAGTAAATCAGTAAATACAGTGTCAGTTGCAGTGTTAGTGGAGTCGGGAATTCCACAGGCAATCGCACTTGCACGTAAAATGGGAATTAAAGCCAATCTGCCCGAAGTTCCTTCATTAGCGCTTGGTTCTGCCGATATTCCTTTACTTCAGCTTGCCCAGGCCTATGCTTGTCTCGATAATTTGGGAAGATCGGTGAATCCCAATTACCTGATCCGGATTGAAGATGCAAATGGTAAATTGCTCAAGAAATTTGTTCCTGACAACGAGGATAAGGAAGCCATGTCGCCCGAGACTGCCAAGATCATCACCCACTATCTCCAATCCGTCGTTGATGAAGGTACAGGTTATGAAATCAGATCGCTTTACAAAGTTGAAGGGGCTTTTGCCGGAAAAACAGGTACTACCCAGAATTTTGCCGATGGATGGTTTATGGGATATACACCCGATCTTGTAACCGGATGCTGGGTAGGCGGAGAAGAACCTTCTATCCACTTCAGAAACATCAAGTTGGGACGAGGTGGCTATATGGCACTCCCGATTGTGGGGAAATTTTTCAATAAGCTTTACCGCGACCCTGCATTCAGAGAATATAAAAACCATTATTTCCCTGGTCTGGACGAAGCAACGCTTGCGATGCTTGATATTCCACATTTTACAGAAGAGTATAATGCAGGAGGAAAGTCTAATTTCTGGAGTATTTTTGGCGGAGATCCAAAGAAAAGAGAAGAACGCAAAGCCGAAAGACATGAAAGAAGGAATGGAGCAGAAGCGACACCTGAAGCAAATAAAGATCAACCGGTAAAAGAGGAACCCAAATCGAATATCTGGAAGAAGATAAAAGATGCGCTCAATAAAAAATAGGGATAATTGTTACCTTTTTGCAGCGATTCGGCTTAAAAAAAAACTTGTTGAAAATTAATTAGTTACGGTATGTTGGAAAATATTTTTTTCCGGCTAATTTTGCATGGTGGGAA
>JAAFHB010000504.1 GCA_010906965.1 Mariniphaga sp.
TAAATACGAAGCCTCTGTAATTATCCCGGTGTGGAATCGCGCCAAAACAATAAGCCATGCCATTAAATCGGTTTTAAGCCAGGAAGTTGACTTTAAATTCAACATGATCATTGTCGACAACTATTCCACAGATGGAACAACCGAGATCATCAAATCCTTTGCAGAATCTGACGATCGGATTGTACACGTAATTCCAAAACGAAAAGACCTTGGAATCGGTGGCTGCTGGAATGAAGCCATCAACCATCCCGATTGCGGTAAGTTCGCAATTCAGTTAGACAGTGATGATTTATATATCGACAATACAGTTATTCAGCGCGTTGTAGCATCATTTTACGAGCAAAACTGCGCAATGGTAGTAGGTTCATATAAGATGGTGAACTTCAAACTGGAAGAAATCCCACCGGGATTGATCGATCACAAAGAGTGGACACCCGACAACGGAAGAAATAATGCATTAAGAATTAACGGATTAGGAGCACCACGTGCGTTTTATACCCCGGTACTTCGCGAAATACAAGTTCCGAATGTTAGCTATGGCGAAGATTATGCATTAGGATTGGCCATTAGCCGTCACTATCAGATTGGCAGGATTTACGATCCGTTGTACCTTTGCCGCCGTTGGGATGAAAACTCCGATTCTTCGCTCGATATTGTCAAAGCAAATACCCACAATTTTTACAAAGACAAAATTCGGACCCTCGAATTCTGGGCACGTCAGCAGGTTGTAAAAGAGGGAAATTAAAAACCAAAGCGTAAATCAGAATTATAGAATTAAGGAATTAATCTGAATATTATTTAAAGTGAATGCCCTGAAGGGGCAAAATATAAATAAATAAATGGATTTTTCAAATCAAGCCAGGGAATTAATCCGTGAACAGATCGGAGAATGGGATCTTGCGACAAAAAACTATGCCAGTTTAAAGAAGGTCAAGGTAAAAAAATTTGACTACGGAGACTATCACATTGATGTCCAATTTAATCCGGAACGAATTGTCTCTTCTGCTGCCAAAGTTGATGCTAAATCCATCGAAGCGCGGCCATGTTTTTTGTGTGAGAAGAACCTCCCACCGCAACAGCGAGGTTTATCTTTTAAAAATGAATACATTGTCCTGGTAAATCCCTTCCCTATTTTTCCCGAGCATCTGACCATTCCGAATATTTCGCATACTGATCAACGAATCAGTGGAAATTTTGGAAGCATGCTCGACCTTGCTGCCGGTTTGGATGATTTTGTACTGTTTTACAACGGACCCAAATGTGGCGCATCTGCACCTGACCATCTTCATTTTCAGGCAGGTATAAAAGGATTTTTACCAATCGAAACTGATTTTTCAAATATTGATTATTGCAAGGAAGTTCGCAGGATTGGTAGTGTCACGATATCACATTGGCCCGATTATCAACGAGGAATCATCACGTTAAACAGCAAGGACAGAGATCAATTGATTGAATGTTTTAATCAGATAGATAGTAAATTGCAAATATTACAACCCAATGAAGTTGAGCCGATGCTTAATATTCTTGCTATATTTGAACAAGGAGAATGGATTATTCATATTTTCCCCAGAACCTTGCATCGTCCTGCTCAATATTTTGAATCAGGAAAAATGCAGATCATTCTGAGTCCGGCTTCGGTTGATATGGGCGGGGTTTTAATTACGCCTCGCGAGGAGG
>JAAFHB010000115.1 GCA_010906965.1 Mariniphaga sp.
AAATACGATCCGAAGACCAAAACAGTTAAAAATTATTCAGTCGAGGATGGATTGCAAGGGGATGAATTTAAACTACATTCTTCTTTCAAATCAAAATCAGGAATGCTCTATTTTGGTGGAATCAATGGGTATAACTCGTTTTTGCCAGCTAAAATCACAGAAGACTACCATGACAAAACTATTGTACTGACAGATTTCCTAATCTTTAATAAAAGTGTTCCAATTGCCATCGACAGGAACGACCCTTCTCCTCTCTTGCAGGACATTTCCGAGACAAAGTCCATATGTCTGACTTACAAGCAGTCCATGATCACATTCGAGTTTGCATCGCTGGATTTCTCCTCTAAAGGAGAAAAAATATACGCTTATATGATGGAGGGGTTTGACAAAAATTGGAATGTTGTTGAAAATAAGAACTCAGCTACTTATACGAACCTCGATCACGGTGACTATATCTTCAAAGTAAAACGTCAAAACAATTCAGGTAAATGGTCTTCCAAAATTCTGAAGCTTTATGTGACAATTTTACCTCCTTTCTGGTTAACATGGTGGTTTAAAATATTTGCTGCTGTCTTCATTGTAGGCTGTCTGTATGGATTTTACCTACATCGTGTAAGGTCAATTAACCAGAAAAGGATAAAACTCGAAAAACTTGTAAATGAACGAACAGTACAAATCGTACAGCAATCGAAGAAATTAGAGGAACTCAATTGCGAATTGCAAAATCAGTCTGAAGAGTTGCAATATCAGAAAGCTATGGAGCAAAAGGCGCGTCAGGAGGCAGAAAATGCCAATCATGCCAAAAGCACTTTTTTAGCGACCATGAGCCACGAAATACGCACTCCGATGAACGGTGTTATCGGCATGGCGTCCTTGCTCTCAGAAACGCAGCTATCAGCAGAACAACGTGATTATAACGACACAATATTAACCTGCGGTGAAAATCTGATATCGGTCATTAATGACATTCTTGATTTCTCAAAGATCGAATCGGGAAATATGGAAATAGAACAGGAAGAGTTCGATTTGCGCAGCAGTGTAGAAGAGGTAATGGATCTTTTTCCGCAAAAGGTGGCAGAAAAAGGGATTGATCTGATTTATCAAATTGATTATGATGTGCCTGTTCAGATAGTGGGTGATAATATGAGGTTAAAACAAATCCTTATCAATCTGATCAACAACGCTATTAAGTTTACGCATGAGGGTGAGGTTTATCTTAACATATACCTTATTTCGAAAGCTAGTAATAGCTCCAAAATTACACTCGGATTTCAGGTTAAAGATACGGGCATTGGGATTCCAGAAAACAAAATCGGGAGTTTGTTCGCAGCTTTTACACAGGTTGACGCTTCAACTACACGCAGGTATGGAGGTACGGGATTGGGACTTGCCATTTCACAACGTCTTGTCAAGCTAATGGGAGGCGAAATAAAAGCAGAAAGCCAGTTCGGAGAAGGTTCTACTTTTACTTTTTCGATTCAGAGTTCAGTTAGTATGACAAGACAAATAATTGCGCCTTTGGTAAACATGAGTGAACTCCTTGGCAAAAGAGTTTTAATTGTTGACGACAATAAAACAAATCTGAAAATACTTGAGATCCAACTTGAGCAATGGAAATTAGTCACTCATCTGACATCTTCGGCCCGCGAAGCCCTCGCCTTTCTGAATTATGCCGAGAACGAACCAATCGATTTGGTAATCACTGATATGCAAATGCCTGATATGGATGGAGTTGAACTTGCCGCAGCTATAAAAAGATTCAAAAATCCACCACCAATAATAATGCTAAGCTCAATTGGTGACGAAACCAAAAAAATCTATCCCGATTTGTTCTCTTTTATTCTAACCAAACCCGTCAAACAACAACGACTCCTGCAGAGTCTGCAGCTTGTATTGACACCGTTAAAAAAACATAGTGCATTGGAAGATGCACAAAATGCAATATTATCATCAACATTTGCAGAAGAATATCCATTAAGCATCCTGATTGCTGAAGACAACCTAATCAATCAGAAGCTGATAGAAAGGATACTACATAAACTTGGTTATCTGACAGATACAGCCTGTGATGGAACCCAGGTGCTCGATGCTTTGGTAAAGAAGGATTACGATGTCGTTATAATGGATGTTCAAATGCCTGAAATGGATGGACTTGAAGCAACTCAAGCTATCCGTCAAATGGCCATTGTGCAACCATATATCATTGCAATGACAGCAAACGCGATGTCGAAAGACAAAGATGAGTGCCTCAAAATTGGGATGAACGACTATATTGCCAAACCAATGCGCCTGGCTGAGATTATAAAAGCACTCAAAAATGCAGCACACTTTTTCGTCGAAAAAAGTGCCGTGTCTTAATTTGTAAATTAATTTTACTTCCCGCAATATTTTTTCTTTATTTGTAATATTTTTTGCCTTATGCATTATATCTGTAAATTATTTATTATATTTGTACGAAATTTTCCAGTTAGGAAGATCAAAAAGTGAAAGACAAAATATTTTCAGATGACACTCTCAATTACAAACCAAAACCTCTTAGCATCCAAAAATTGTCAGGATGGTTATGTGGAAAAATCATTTGCCGAAGAATGTCCACTCAATATATTGATTGCTGAAGATAATATTGTCAATCAGAAACTGATTGAAAGGATCTTGCGTAAATTAGGTTACCAAACAGATACAGCCTCAGATGGAATTCAGGTGCTAAATTTTATTGTAAGGAAAGAATACCATGTCATTCTGATGGATGTCCGGATGCCTGAAATGGATGGTCTTGAAGCAACACATGCCATCCGTCAAATGGGCATTAAACAGCCTTATATCATTGCAATGACAGCAAATGCTATGTCTAAAGATCGTGAGGAGTGTCTCGAAAACGGGATGAACGATTATATGTCCAAACCACTATCAACAGATATGATTATCAATTCTCTAAAAAAGGGGTACACTTATTTCACTCAAAAAATATAATGATTTTTTAACTAAAACGTGTCAGCAAATATTCTCCACATCTCCCAAAAACAGCGCCACCCGACGCTGTTTTTTGTTTTCATCTTAAATCTGTTAGAATAGTCGCAACTTCCTCTTATGGCCGTTTTATAATTTTTCGTACAACAACCTGACCATCTGCGTTTGTCGCTTGCAAAAGATAGACACCCGAATGAAGGTCTCCGATGTTCAATTGATTTACGACGCCCTGTATATTCGACAATTGAAATTCCTTTGCTTTGAGTCCTGCGATGTTAAAGATTGAAATGCTTTTAATCTGATCGGCGGAAATTAAATTGATAAAATTGGTAGTCGGATTAGGGTAAATAATCAGGTTATTCGGGTCGTCATATCCCTCTTCGATACCAGTAAACAGTGGTTCTCCGAAATTTTGGGTGGAATAAAACCTATACTCACCCGGTTCGAGCAACATCGATTGAGAAGTTGCAGTCACATTGATCGATTTCTTTCCGAAATAGTCGTACCAGGTTCCCACTTTCTGGAATTCTAAAACTGTATTCGCAGTTGCCAGGCCAAAATTACCAACGATCATCACATGTTCTCCATTCAAATTCAATTTAATCCACTTGATTTCACCGGTCAGCAAATGTGTAAAATCGGTCGTCGAAAAAACCGGATACTTCTTTTTCAGGTAAACCAATTTTGAATAGACCTGAAATAACAGGGCGCGGTTAGCAACAGTTTTGTAATCCCAATGAAGCGGCTTCTCGCCGGTCCGGCCATTTTGGTCGATTGAAATATCGTAACCTAACTCCCCAAACTGCCAGATCATTTTTGGACCAGGAACCGGCAAAAATAATGCAGCAGTAAGTGCCGCCCGTTTCAGTGCAACCGGTAAATCTTTAATATTGTAAGAACCGACAGTATTTCCAAAGGTGATACATTTATATAACATCCGTTCCTCATCATGGCTTTCCATGTAACCCATCAATGATGGTTTGCTCCATCCTCGATTAGCATACGAAGCCCAGCTAAGGTCCGATTTACTGTTATTATTATATCCCATTGCTGCTTCGGAGGCGCTTCCGCTCATATTTCCCCATAAAAGAATTCCCTTTTTATAATTGGCAAGTTCTTTCTCTTCCGAATTATCAGCAAGGTGTTCAAAAATAACAATGGCTCCGGGTTTCCGTTTCCAGATCTGATCGGCCATCCGTTCAAGATTTGCAACCCGTTGTGCGTCATAAATGCTTCCCCAGGTATCTGAAGATGTTTTGATGTTGTTCGAAAAACCTTTTGTAAAATCGAACCGGAATCCATCAATTTTGTACTCGCTCATCCAGAAGGAGCCAATGCTATCAACAAGTTCACGGGTTGCAGTGCGCTCGTGGTTAAAGTCGTATCCCCACTGTGCATCGGGATTTGTAAAATTACTTTGAATGTTGTACCACGGATTTTGAGCAGTTGGTTTCGAACCATCGAAATACAATTGAACAAATGGACTTTGACCATACGAATGGTTTAGAACAAGATCTATTACCGTGGCGATGCCTCGTTTATGACATTCGTCGACCAGTCGTTTCAAATCATTCTTAGGGCCATAATATTTATCGGGCGCAAAATAAAACGAGGGATTGTAACCCCAGCTTGAGTTTCCTTCAAATTCATTGACGGGCATAAGCTCAAGGACATTGACACCCAATTCCTTTAAATAATCAAGATGGTCGATTACACCGGCATAGGAATGCTTATCGTCGAAGTCGCGAACATGGCATTCGTAAACGATCATTGTGTCGGCACCAGGAGGATTAAAACTGCCGATCTGCCATGCATACGCTGGTTGGTTGGTTTGAAGTATGCTCGTATTCCCTTCCGTTTTACCTACAGGATAAGGGATTAATCCGGGATAGGTGGCATTTGTAATAAATTTATCGTTATTGGGATCGCTGATTTTTTCGGTATACGGATCGGCTATTTTAAGATTACCGTCGACAAGGTATTGAAAAGGATATTCTTTCCCAGGGGTGAGGTTTGTGAGGTCGATCCAGTAATAGTCGCCATCTTTTTTCATCTGGTAAGCCGAAGATGGCAACCAGTTGTTGAATTCGCCCAATACATGAACATACGATTTGTAGGGTGCCCATAAAACCAGTCGTGCGGTTTGCTGATCAATATAACTAATTCCTTTCTTCGAACCGGCTGGAAGCGGCTGAACGACCTGACTGGTGAGAACTGAAACAAAAACAGAATCAGCAACGCTCTTTGTACCATCTGTCGCAATCACTTTTAGCCAGTAGTCGCCCGCCTGCGAAAAAGAAAATGTATTATCCAACTGAGTGCCATTAACCGTTTTAACCAGGTTATTATTTTGAAGAAGACGAAGATCGGATGTTACGGTTGCTGAAGCTGAAAACAGAAATGGTGCATTGAGCGCCACAACAGAAACGCCGGATGTAGGTTTTGTAATTGCAACATTTAATCCCGCCTCATAAACATCCATCAAAATATCTTTCCCTCCGGTTGCTTTACCTTCTTTGGTCTGATCGGCACTTCGAAAGACAAAGGCCATCTGTTTAATTTTTTCACCGGCCGGAACACCATAGAAACTCCGGATATCGGGTGTAATTTCGAGTGTATAGGTATTTGCCGTAACACGGGTTAGTTTCGCTTTAGGAAGGTTGGTAGTCCAGGTTGCAATTACATATTTCCAATCAGCCGCCGAAGAACTCTGATCTGTAATAACCCCCGTATGGGCATATATGTCACCCGTATAATCCTTCAGTCCGGCGGTTCCCTGTATGGCATCAAAGGTGATAGTGACCGGCTTGGAATCGTTTGGTAAGGCTGGATTTGAGGTCACCTGACCAAAAAAATGCAATGGGATCAGAATAGATAAGATAAGAAAACTGATACGAGTCATAACTTCCTTTTTAGTAGTGAGAAAAGATTACCAGACAGGCCCGGTTTCTTAGGATTGAGCCGATAGAAAGGCAGTAATGATATCGACTATCAATAACAAAAACAAATCTATCACATTCTTGTTCTTCAATTCTATATTATAATCCCTGTCAGGTTTTTAAATTGCCTGACAGGGAGCATAGTAATCATTTTTACATTAAAAATATTTCTTATAAAACAGCACCATTACCGGTTTTGAAATTCAAATTAACCGTATGTGCTCCTGCGGTAACAGCAACACGTGATTGATCTCCACCCGTACCACGGAATTCAATCTTACCACCTAAGATCATGAATTCGGATTGCCACCAATCGGTAAACCAGGGATGCCATGCATACATACGTAATTCATCGGCAGCTAAAGTCTTGGTGATTTTAACAACGCTGTTGGCATTATCAACGGTGAATAAACCAACGGCATTACCAGTATCCCACGAGCCAATTGTGTTTCCCATCAGGTAAATTTTCGGATCTGCAATTGCTATTTTGTTAGCAGTTAAATCAACAACAACCATGTAATAACCGGCAGTACCAGGAACTGAAATATTGTCACCTCCTTTGTTGTATACACCAGCGGTTGCGCTGCCAGTCATACCAAAATCGTCTTTCCATTCTCTTTGAGGAGCAAATTTAAAACTACCTGTAGATTCGAGCCAAACGATTTTCCAAAATAAATTGGGATGGCTATTAACAGGTACCATTGGAAGATTAACATCTGCCCAGTTCCAACCTCCAACACCATCGCCAATCATAAACAATGCGGCAGGGAATGAAGATTCAACTTTATAAGTCATTTTGCCCAAATCAACTGTTACTTTGTATTTTCCGGCAGCAGCAGGAGTTGTAATAGCATCAGGATCACTTCCACTACCTAAATTAACACCTAAAGTACCTGCTGAAGCGCCTGCAACTTGTCCCCATTGTGGTTGCCATTGGCCTAAAGCAAGTATGAATTTCATGCTTTTAGCGGCTGTCAAATCTAAATTTGCAATATAAATACCAGGAGTTGAAGATTGCTCAAGTTTAACTGCGGCACTATTGTCCCAGCCAGCAGCGGTACCATCACCCAAAGCATAAATAGCATTCGGAAAAGTCATAAATGTTACATCGGGACCATAACCCACTCCTGCAGAATTTTTTGCATAGGCGCGTACATGATACATTGTTGCAACACTTAATCCGGTAAGGCTACTTGTGAAAATACCTTTGCCTGTTCCATTCATTGTTTTCTGATCGGCAACGGTAGGATCAACGGTTGTACTCCAGCAAACACCTCTTTCGAGAATAACATCGCCACCATCAATTGTGACATTGCCGCCTGAAGAGGCGCCTGAAGCTGTAATGTTCGTAATAGCAGTAGTCGTAACGGTTGGTACAGCAATTAAGGTAGTAAAAGAAACTTCAGGACCATAACCGGTTCCAATGCTGTTGGTGGCATAGGCCCTTGCATAATAGACAGTTTTACCTAACAAGCTCGTCAATTTACTGGTATATAAACCGTTTCCCTTATCATCCGAAGTTTTGCCATCGGCAATTGTCGGGTTGTGAACGATACTCCAGCATACACCTCTGGCAGTTACAGCCTCACCACCGTTGTCGGTAATATTTCCACCGCTGGTTGCAGTCGTTCCTTTAATCTCAGAAACAACAGTTGTCGAAAGAAAAGGAACAACAGATAGCGTGGTAAAAGAATACTCTTCACCATAAATTGTTCCGGCAGCATTTGTTGCATAGGCCCGTGCATAATATTTAGTAGCGTATTTAAGACCCCCAACTTTTACTTTAAAAGCTGCCGAGGTTGTCTGCCCCGTATACACCACTTTGAAATTGGCTATTGTTGGAGCGGCTGCTGTATTATAACAAACCCCCTTTTCTGTATATCCATCACCTTCGGCGACTACAAAACCAACCACCGTTGCTGAGTCAGATTTGATATTTAATACCTGAGTTGTAGCCAGCGTCGGAGCCAGTCTGACATCCGATTTCTCCTTTGTACATGCACCAAAGAAAATAGTTGCAACAACAAGGACCGCCAATATTCTATTAATCGTTTTTCTTTTCATGAGAAAATATTTTGAAGATTTAAATAGCTGGAGTAAAAACAACCTTCATTGGACTTGTTTCCAAATACAGTTTTATCGTGTACTTACCAGGTGTGATATCAGTAATATTATCGCTGTCTTTCTTGCCATCGTTTTGATACAGATTGGTCAAACTATGTCCGGCAGGATTGTAGGCGACATTTACAGCAGCCCAACCTCCATGAGTTCTGAATTTAAGGCCTCCGGCAGTCACCGTCTTGGTAATATTCCAGGTATGATCTGTGAAATTGTAAACCATCTTGGTGTCATTATCCCATCCGCCAACTGCATCACCGATAATTCCAATCGTTACATCTGCAATTGTCATTTTCATTTTGCCTGTATTAATATCGGCAGTCATGTTATAAGCGCCGGCAGCAAGAGCAATTGCAGGACCATTTTCAGTCAAAATACATGATACATCACCAGCAGCAAGGACTCCGCCATATTTTTTGCCGTCATCCTTATTAGTGAACTGAAATGCAGTACCATCAGTATAAATCCAACCTGAATATGCCTTATTGTCGGCCGGGGAGGTAATACCCTGCGCAGTGCCAGCAACAGTCAAAGCCAATGTAGGAGGACCAAAAGTAGTAACATCTGCCGTTTTAACAGCAGAACTATATACATACGAGCCGGTTCCGCTGCTTAGAGATAAAACAGCCCTTATCCGAAAATCAACAGGTGACACCTGGTCGGCGGGAAACTTTTTAAGTAAAATCGCGTCAAGATCGGCCACCGTAATCTTCATCGAAAGATTCTGTTTATCACTTAAAAGTAATAGGGCATCAGCAAAATTAGTCCCTTTTACACAAGCCTCAAGGTAATAAGTTGCTGAAGCCTGGAAACCGGGATCAACTGGTGTTCCTTTGAATTCAAGGACACTTGTACCATTAGCCCTTTTGAGGGTTAAGTCGGGTACAGTGACAATAGTTGGCGCAGTTGGGCTGTCCATTAATACGGCCTTTGTTTCGTCCTTCTTACAAGAAAACAAAAGTCCGATCAACCCAATGAAAGTTATATATATAAATATTTTCTTATTCATTATTCAGAAATTTAAAAGATTAATAACCAGCATTTTGTTTTAATGTAGGATTTGCTCCTAAATCAGTGGCAGGGATCGGAAACAGATCCAGATGAGCATCAGTTGCTTTTCCTTCTGCAACGTTACCTTTCCATGGCCATACATAGGTGCCTGAAGAAAACTTCCCGAAACGAACAAGGTCAGTTCTGCGGTGTCCTTCCCAATACAATTCACGTGAACGTTCATCGAGGATAAAATCCAATGTAAGCTGAGTTGAAGTAATATTTCCACTTGCATTGCCATATGCTCTGGTACGTAAAGCATTTACATATCCTAAAGCAGTTGCAGCATCACCCGTAGAGCCACCTCTTAAAACTCCTTCAGCATACATCAAATAGACATCTGCCAAACGGAATAATGGATAATCAGTATCAACAAAGTCGGGATGTGCATGAGTAGCAGCAGCACCTGTAGAAGTAAGATTTGAGTATTTGGTTATTGCCCATCCATCGGTAAAAAGTCCAATATCGGAGATGTCGAGTTTCTGTCCGTTGCTCCAGAACATTGCCCTTTGATCGGTTTTTCCACTATTGTCTGCAAATTTGGAGACAAAGGTTTTGGTAGTACGTATACCACCCCATCCTCCGCCTACTCCAAATTGGGCAGCAGGCATGGTGCCACCAATTGCAGCATGAACAAGGTAGGTCATTCCTCCAAAAGTCTGGGTATTCTTACCATCTGAAGTGATTGGTAAAATTATTTCAGGGCTAAGGTTATTGTCAGCAGTGAAATTGTTCGCGTATTTTGGGGCTAAAGCGTACGATGTTGCCAATACTTTTTTACAATAGGTAACGCAGTCTGCGCTTCTATCCGTTCCAGAATACACTTTTGCATTCAGGTAAAGTTTAGCCAGCAGCGTCCATGTAGCAGCCTGATCGGCTCTTGCATATTCGAATCTTGGAGCGCCCATTACACCTTCAATGGCTTTCAACTCAGTCTCAACATAAGTAAACAGTAAAGCCCTGGTTGTTTGTTTCGGGAAAAAAGCTCCCGGCGCATCAGCCTCAGTAACAAATGGTGGGTTGCCAAATAAATCGATGGCGTGAGAATAGGCCAATGCACGAAGAAATCTTGCTTCGGCATTGTATTTCACGATATCAGCATCGGTATTACCAGTCGTTGCCCTGATGTATTCGTTCGAAAGCGCAACGGTATACATGATTCTGGAATAGATGCCAGCGATAAAGACATCATTCGGAGCCCATGTTTGCCAATGCAAATCCTTGATTGTAGCATCATTCCATGCCATAACGGCCTCGTCGGTAGTTAATTCCTGCACATTCCAGTATTGACGAAGGTAGTTCGAGAATCCTTCATCAATCCCTGAGATATCAGGTTGCCCCGAAGGACCTTGCTGTCCGCTAACCGCGAAAGTGGCATATAATTTTGCCAATCCCTGCTTATAGGCAGCTGGCGTACTATAGACAGTAAGAGAAGTAATGATATTTGGATCTTTTGGAGTAACATCCAGGTCTTTAACGCAAGACGCAAACATCAGTACTGTAAAGAGAACTACTAGTGATTTTATTTTATTGTTTTTCATGTCGTATTCTTAATAAAAGTTAGAATGTAAGATTTACGCCAAGTACAAATACTCTCGGACGAGGATAAAAGTTATTATCGATGCCCCCATCTACTTCAGGATCTAAACCCTTATAGTTAGTTATTGTGAAAGCATTTTGTACTGTAAAGCTCAATCGTGTTTTAACATACTGATCGAAATTGTATCCGACACTCATATTATCCATTTTAAAGAATGAGGCATTCTCAAGGTAGAAATCAGAAAAATACTGGGTGTTCGTAAACTTCGCGTTGTTAACCAGTTTTGGAAGATTATTAAAGAATCCTGACTGATTATATAGACTATTATAAAGACCACGTTCGGAAGCTACATTATTATAAGCATAGTTACCGAGGCTCGCCCTTCCTGCAAAAGAAAAGTCGAATTGTTTATAGGCAACCCGTGAATTAATTCCCAACGTAACATCAGGAGCAGGTTTTTTATAGTGATATTTATTCAGGTTATTACTCGTTACCGTTCCGCCATTGCCTGTGCGGTCAACATAGAGTCCTTCAATTGGCATACCATTCGAGCCATATACCTGTTGAAAAACGAAAAACGAATTAACCGGGAATCCAACACGTTGATTTTGAATGGTATTTCCAACTCCTCCTCCAATCGTTCCAACATCAACACCCGCGTAATTGGGATCGTCGGTCTTGGTTAGCTTCGTGATTTTGTTTTCGTTATAGGCAGCATTGAAACCAACATTCCAACTCAAGTCCTTGTTCGAAACAACCAGTCCGTTCAAGGAGAATTCAATCCCTTTATTCTCAAGATCTCCAACATTAGTTAGCAAAAAGTTTGAGAAGTTACTTCCGGCAGCAATCGGGATGAAGTTGATCAAATCCTTGGTTTTACGCTGGTAAGCATCAATTGAACCTGTAATCCGGTTATTCATAAAACCAAAGTCTAAACCGACATTATAAGTAGTAGTCTCTTCCCATTTGATGTTGGCATCATATGGATTTGGACGCAAGGTATTGTAGAAAGTATTCCCAAACTGATATTGTGCAGTTGCGGTACTTCCGCGATAAACAGGCAGATAAGGGAAATCGCTGGCTGTAATATCTTGTTGCCCTGTAACTCCCCATCCTAATCTTAATTTAAGATCTGAAACAGCACCAACGTTTTTCAGAAATGATTCATCCTTAATCTTCCATGCAAAGGCGGCAGCCGGGAAAAGACCCCAGCGGGTGCCTGATGAAAATCTTGAAGAGCCGTCATCACGAATGGTTGCCGTAAATAAATAACGATCCATCAATGTATAATTCAAACGGCCGAAGAAGGAGACCAAATAGTTTTCGTTGATGAATTTTGAGTTTTCGGCTACTTGTGTTCCATCACCGTTACGGTTAAATGTTGTGCCCTCCTTGTGAAAATATTGCCATGAATAACCACCGGTTACGTCGATCTTACTCTTGATTGAAGCGATGTCTTTTACATAGTTCAGATAAAAATCGAAGAGTTGCGTTTTTCCGTCCTGGGTATAGTCATTGATTCTGCCTATTCCATTTCTGAAGGTAAAAGCAGCATTGTTGGTGGCATTGTTATGTCCTTTGGTTGTGAAATAGTCGTAACCAATATTCATGTTGGCCCTTAATTCTGGAAGGAAATGAAATTTATAGTCGAACTGAACGTTTCCAATACTACGCTGGACTGTTGATTTGTTGTCTGTTTGTTTCAACAATGCAACAGGATTAGTCACACCAATCGGATTTGGACTTCCGTTGGGATTCATTGACCCATCGGGTAATACATCCGAAAGATTCACCCATGTGTTATATCCGCCAAATTTGGTATTGCCATTGTAAACCGGCTGAGTTGGATCGTAAGCCACTGCAGAACCAACAGCTCCCGCATCACCGAAATTCTGGTTAGTATAACTTCCTTTCAGATTAATGCTAACTTTGAGGTGATTATCAAAAAACATCGGATCAACACCAACAGACAATGTGGAACGTTCCATATTGGTAGTTTTCAAAATTCCATCCTGGTCGGTATAACCAAACGAAGCGCGGTAAGGCATACTTTTCAATCCTCCGCTTATACTTATATTCTGATCATGTGCAATTGCTGTTCTGTAGATCTCTTTTTGCCAATCAGTATTCTCTCTTCCAAGACGGTTCAGACTACCCATAGTTAGACCTACTGCATTTTTAGAAGCGAGATCCAAAGCAAGTGAACGCATTTCATCGCCCGAGAGAACATCCATATACTTAGTAACAGTATTTACAGACATCGTTCCGTTATAATTAATTTGCATTGGCTTACCAATGACCCCCTTTTTGGTAGTGATTAAAATAACCCCATTCGAAGCTCTCGATCCGTAAATAGCGGTTGCCGAAGCATCCTTTAATACAGTAAAAGTCTCGATATCATTCGGATTAATTGTAGATAGCGGATTCGCTAATCCAGAGATTCCTGAATTACTTACAGGAAAGCCATCGATGATAATCAACGGATCGTTGCTGGCCGACATCGAAGAACCACCTCTGATCCTGATGGTAGATCCGCTTCCCGGAGCACCATTACTGGAGGTAATTACAGTTCCTGCACTTTTACCAACGATCAGATCCTGTGCGGAAGTGATTCCACCTTTATTAAAGTCTTTTGCACTCACGGTGCTAACAGCACCAGTTGCATCAGATTTTTTAACAGTTCCGTATCCGATAACTACAACTTCGTCAATTCCCTGTGTTTCCATTGCTAAAGCAATGTTCAAAGTTGACAGCTGATTAACAGCGACCGTTTGCGTAGCATAACCAATAAATGAAAATAGAAGTTTCGATGCCGGAGTTACCTTGATTGAATACTTTCCTTCAAAATCGGTTACAGTACCTGTATACGTTCCTTCAATGATAACCGTCACACCTATTAGGCTTTCTTTGGTAGCAGCATCGGTAACCTTACCAGTTATCAGCCGCTCCTGAGCAGTTACTGACAACGTCAGTAACGCAAAAAGGAGAAACCAAGTCGCTTTCATTTTTACAAATTCAAATTTCATGTGCGTCAAATTAATGGTTCATAAATCATGGTTAAAAAAATTCGCCTTTTCAGGCATTTTAGAATTAAAAAAATTGAATATCATCTACTTGCCTCCACGAAACCTTTCCCTTTTTCATTTTAGCAACGCAAAGAAAGGCTTTTTAACATTGCATTAAAACCCTTTTTTTGCCTTAAACTGGAAAATAATTATGCAAACGATTGCGGTGACGATTGCAGCAAACATGTTATACAACATGTTTAATGCAAACGTTTGCGGTGACGTTTGCGCCAAATATGTTATACAACATGTATTTAAATTTGATTTGGAGATTCCACAATTCAATATATGCTTTATAATCAACGCTTCACAATTTTAAATTGCAATTATCTCCTGACTGTTAGTCACATGGCATATTTCAAGACAAAAAAAAGTGACCGAAAATGGTTAACCTTTTCAATTTAAGCAAGTAAAAATTTGTGCAATTTTAAAATATGTTAAAATAAAGAATGATATTACTCACAAATTCTATTTGTTTTATATTTTTTTAACAATTATATTTGTAACGCTGATTTAACTAAAAAGCAAAACACAGTTTAGGTCATCCTCTTACAAAATAGCTTACAATAAAATATTTGTTAATTTTCATTGCGCAACACTATACTTTTCAAACTTTAGTATTTTAAACTATGGGAACAACTCGAGATGCTTTAATTTTTCTAAGGAGCTGCATTTTAGTGCTTCTTCTTTTTGGCTTTGCAACCAGTTTTGCAAGTGCTCAATCTAAAAAAGTTACTGGTAAGGTAACTGAATTATCCGGTGCCCCTCTGCCGGGCGTAACTGTTGTGGTTAATGGCACCACCAACGGGACTGTGACTGACATTGATGGGAATTACTCCATTTCGAATGTTCCGGAAGATGCTGTCCTGGTATATTCGTTCGTTGGAATGAAGGTCCAGGAGCTTTCTGCTGCCGGTAAAACGTCAATTAACATCACTATGCAAGACGAAACAATTGGCCTTCAGGAGGTTGTGGCTATTGGTTATGGAACACAGAAAAAGAAAGAGATTACCAGTTCCATCGCTGTAGTTAAGTCGGACGAATTTAACAAAGGTAACGTTAACAGTCCGGTTCAACTGATTCAGGGTAAAGTATCAGGTCTTTCGATTTCCAAGGCCGGTGGTAACCCAAATTCCGGGTTTGATATTCGTTTACGCGGATTGAGCACCATTGGAGCCAATGCTGGACCACTGATCGTTATTGATGGTGTTGTTGGCGGCTCGCTTGATAACGTCGACCCTAATGATATTGAATCAATCAACGTTTTGAAGGACGGTTCTGCAGCAGCTATCTACGGTACAAGGGGTTCAAGCGGGGTTATTCTCGTAGCAACCAAGGCTGGGAAGAGAAATACATCCGTTGTTGATTACAATGGTTATGTAACGGTTGAATCAATCGCAAAACATACCGATGTAATGACCGCTACCGAATGGAGGGCCATGCAAAAAGAGACAAAATTGGGAACTGATTTTGGAGGCGATACCGATTGGTTTAAGGAAACAACCCGTCAGGCTCTATCCAAGGTACAAAATATTTCCATGTCAGGTGGTTCGGAAAAGACGACCTACAGGGCATCTGTCAACTACCGCGACGTGGAAGGTGTATCTTTGACAACAGGATTCAAACAACTTAATGGAAGAGTCAACATTTCTCAAAAAGCAATGAACGACAAGCTTACCATCGATATGAACCTTGGCGCCACGAAGAAAGAGGCTGAATATGGTTTCGGTGAAGCCTTCAAGCAAGCAACGATTTTCAATCCTACTGCTCCTGTAATGAATGCTGATCCTGCTTATGCAAAATGGAACGGTTATTTCAACCAAACTTTGTTTGATTATTTCAACCCGGTTCAGATCCTACAAGAAAATTCAAGTAAAGGGGAAGATCTGTTGTATAATCTTTCATTGAAGGGAACTTATAAAATTGTCAGTAATTTAACTATTGATGCTTCTTATTCACGTCAGGGCAACAGTAATCAAAGAAGTGAATACTATAGCAAGAAGAGTTTCTGGGTCGGCGCGAACAAAAACGGTTCGGCCGTCAAGAAGGAAAATACCGGCTCCAACTCCCTGTTTGAATCTACAATCAATTACAATGGTACAGTTGCAAAAGACGCCAGGTTTAGTGTATTGGGTGGTTATTCCTATCAGGATTTTACTTACTCAGGATTTGATATGAGCGGTGGTAATTTCCTTACCGATGCTTTCCGGGATAACAATATGGGAGCTTCTCTGGATTTTAAGAAAGGTCTGGGAACGGTTGGCAGCTATAAAAACTCCGAAAAACTGATTGCCTTCTTTGGCCGTGTTAACCTGAATGTCAACGACATTTGGTTCTTAACAGCCAGCGCTCGTTATGAAGGTTCGTCCCGATTTGGAGAGGCCAATAAATGGGGGATTTTCCCTGCTATAGGCGGTGGTGTTGAAATTGCCAAGTTTCTTAATGTAAGTGCAATTGACAACCTAAAAATACGTGGTAACTACGGTATTACCGGCAACCGACCTTCGGAAAGTTATCTTTCCCTGCTTCGTTTGGGGCCAAAAGGCAACTTCTTTTACAATGGAAATTTTAGTCCTGCCTACGCACCTGTCAGCAATGCCAACAGTGATCTGAAATGGGAGAAGAAAGGTGAAATTGACCTGGGTTTTGATTTCTCTTTATTTAAATCAAGAATTACCGGTGCATTCGACTTCTACACAAGAACAACGACAGACTTGCTATTTTCTTACCAGGTTCCTGTTCCTCCAAACCTTTATGACCAGGCTATGTTAAACCTTGGTGAAATAAAGAGTAGTGGTTTGGAATTAGCCGTTACCTTCAATGCTATCAGGACAAAAGATTTCAGCTATAGTACAACACTGACACCTTCGTACAATCTTGAGAACACACTGGTTTCACTCTCAGGATCCTATAACGGAGATGAATTGAAATATGGGGTACGCGACCTGGGTAATATGGGTGCTCCCGGACAAAATGGGACTCCTCTG